>CAKVKI010000331.1 GCA_934754975.1 uncultured Alistipes sp.
AGATGGGACGCCGCCGCGGCGTGGTGATGGACGGCCGCGACATCGGCACGGTGGTCTTCCCCGACGCCGAACTGAAGATTTTCATGACGGCCGACCCCCAAGTGCGGGCCTGCCGCCGCTACGTCGAACTGCGCGCCAAGGGCGACAATGTATCGCTGGAGGAGATCGAACGCAATGTCCGCGAACGCGACAAGGCCGACATGAGCCGCGCCATATCGCCTCTGAGGCAGGCCGACGACGCCGTCGTGCTGGATAACAGCTGCATGACGGTAGAGCAGCAGATGGCGTGGTTTATGACCGAATTGGAACGTATAAACAAATAAATGCACGGTTCACCGTGCAAACGGCACAGTGAAGGATTTGCGAATAGAAATCGACGATAAATCGGGCTTCTGCTTCGGCGTGGTCCGAGCTATTTCGGAGGCCGAAAAGGCCCTCACAGGGGGAGGAACGGTCTATTCGCTGGGCGACATCGTCCACAACCGGATCGAAGTGCAGCGGCTCGAAAAGCTGGGACTGAGTACCGTGACCCATGCCGACATGCCCCGCCTGACGGGCCGCCGGCTCTTTATCCGGGCGCACGGGGAACCCCCGACGACCTACGCCCGGGCCGCAGAACTGGGCATCGAAGTGATCGACGCCACCTGCCCGGTGGTCGCCCGCCTGCAGGCCCGTGTCGTAAAGGCCCACGAACAGATGCGCCCGGCCGGAGGGCAGGTCGTGATCCTCGGGAAACGGGGCCATGCCGAGGTGGTCGGACTCACGGGACAGGTCCCCGACCGGACGATCGTCGTCGAAGGGGAGGCGGACCTCAGCCAGATCGACTTCACACGCCCGGTTTACTTCCTGTCGCAGACCACCCAGAGCATCGCCCTGTTCGAAGCGCTGGGAGCCGAAATGCGCCGCCGGGCGGCGAATCCGGGCGACGTGCATATCGACGACACGATCTGCCGGCAGGTTTCCAGCCGCGAACAGCACCTGCAGGAGTTCGCGCGGCGGTTCGACGCGGTGGTTTTCGTCTGCGGACGCAAATCGTCGAACGGCAAAGTGCTTTTCGAAGTGTGCCGCAGGGCCAACGCCCGGACCTGCAACATCGAGGAAGCCGCGGAGATCGACCCCGCCTGGTTCGAAGGCGCGGAATCGGTCGGCATATGCGGCGCCACATCCACCCCCAAATGGCTGATGCAGGAGGTCGCCGACCGCATCGGGAAGATTGGAAAAGGAGAATAAACGACAAACCGGCCGCAGACGGCCAAAATCCGATAAACAATTGCTGTTATGAAATACTTCATCCGTTCGTTAAAATATTTCGTCGCCTTGTGCGTTTTATGTGCAGCGATCATGGCGCTGAACCGGCTGTCGGGCTTCGCGACGCTGACGCTCGAAGAGACCTTTTACGTAATGTTCCATACCACGCGCGGATTGATGCTGCCCGTCGTAATCGTAGTACTCGCGGCCTTCTATCCCAAATTCGGTTTCGTACAGCGTCAGGTCGAAGGCGACGTGGAGGAAAACCGCGACCAGATCATGAACGCCTTCAAATCGGCAGGCTTTTCGCTGCGCGCCGAGGAGGACGGCGTAATGACGTTCCGCGCCGACAGTCCGCTGCGCAAGCTGACGCTGCTGGGCGAAGACGAAATAAAAGTTTCACAGTACGGGCAGTGGATCCTGATCGACGGCATACGCCGCGGCGTGGCCAGGGTGGGATACAAACTGGATTCGTACATACAAATGACAAAACATGATTAAAAAAGGATACCGCTATCTGCTCACGGCCGCAGCGGCGGCCTCAGCGGCAGCCCTGCTGACCTTCGCGGCCCGCAACGACTTCGGGCTGGGACGCAACATGGAGATTACGGTCAATATGATGCGCGAACTGTCGCTGGGCTATGTAGACCCGGTGGACCCCGACAAACTCATGGAAGGGGCCGCCGAAGGCATGGTCCGCGACCTCGATCCCTACACCGAATATATCCCCGAAGAGCAGATGTCCGACTTCGAGCTGCTCACCACGGGCAAATACGGCGGCGTGGGTTCGCTCATCCGCCAAAAGGGCGACTGGGTGAAGATCGCCCAGCCCTACAAGGGATCGCCCGCCGACCGGGCCGGACTGAAGATCGGCGACAAGATACTCGCCATCGACGGCAAGCAGGCCAAGGGCTTCACCACCGAGCAGGTCAGCTCCCGTCTCAAGGGAGAACCGGGCAGCAAGGTCAAAGTGACCGTCGAACACCTCGACGGCAGCAGCGAAACCGTCACCCTGCAGCGCGAACGCATCTCCATTCCGGGAGTACCCTATGCGGGCTGGGTGGCCGACGGCATCGGTTACATCCGCCACAGCGACTTCACCGAGGGGAGTTACGAAGACATGCGCGCAGCCATCGAACGCCTGCGCACCGAGGGCGAACTGAAGGGCCTGATCCTCGATTACCGCAGCAACGGCGGCGGCATCATGCAGGAAGCGATCAAGATCCTGGGCATGTTCGTCCCCAAAGGCACCGAAGTGGTCAGCACCAAAGGCCGGACCGAGGATTCTCGGCAGGTTTACCGCACTTCGTCGGAACCCAATCTGCCCGATCTGCCGCTGGCCGTACTCATCAACGGCAACTCGGCATCGGCGTCGGAGATCGTGACCGGAGCGTTGCAGGACCTCGACCGCGCTGTGGTGATCGGCCAGCGCAGCTACGGCAAGGGACTCGTGCAATCGACGCGGCCGCTGGGCTACAACGCCATGCTCAAACTCACCACGGCCAAGTATTACATACCTTCGGGCCGCTGCATCCAGGCCATCGACTACTCCCACTCGCAGGAGGGTTCGGTAAAGGCCGTGCCCGATTCGCTCATCACCGAGTATAAGACCCGTGCCGGGCGCAAGGTCTACGACGGCGGCGGCATCATGCCCGACATCCGCACCGAACCCGAATACATCAGCCGCTTCGCCATGACGCTCTACGCGCTGGGATTCATCGAGGATTTCGGCGACGACTACATGCGGCGTCATCCGGATCAGCAGATCGACATCCGGACCTTCTCGATCACGGACCAAGATTACGCCGACTTCGCCCTCTTCATGCAGGACAAAACGGTTCCTTACGAATCGGACACCCGCCGGGCTCTCAAAGCGCTGAAAAAGGCCGCCGAAGACGACCGTTTCGCGGACCTGAAAGAG
>CAKVKI010000332.1 GCA_934754975.1 uncultured Alistipes sp.
CTCGCCTTCGGGCCACCCTTCGGCCGCCTTCAGCTTGGGAGCTGCTCCGACCCACGAACCGTAGTCGTTGATCTGCCCGCCGAGCGCGGCGCCCAGCGCATCCCAGTCGCTGACAGTGGGCACATGCCACCCTTCGGGACAAAGCTTCCGGCTTCCGACCGCCGCGCGGTTGTAGAGCAGGCCGTAACGGGCAATGTTGGCTTCGTCGTTCTGGTAGCAGCAATAAGCCCCTTCGGACGTCGCCATCCATGCCTTGCCGTCCGTGACAGCGGGAATCGCCGAGCCGTCGTTGTATTTCGTCGTCCGCAGATTCGCATCCATCCAGTAACTGCGGCCTATGCGCAGGATTCCGTACATATTCCCGTCCTTATCGGTAACCGTCGTTCCTTCCGGCGGGAGGATCTCACCGCCGCCCAGCGACTCTTCGCCGCCCAGCGCCCAGTCGGTCACCGAAACGGCGGTCGTAATCACCACTCCGTCGAACGACGCATTGAGCGTCAGGGTGATCTTGTTGCGTTTACCGGCTTCCAGCACGAGTTCTTTCGCCGGAGCGTACATGAACGACTGTCCTGCGGCCGACAGCGCCGCAAAAGCGGTCCCTGCGGCAATCGTCTGCGGCGGCATGACGGCCGAGACTCCGGTCAGGACGCCCTCCTTTTCGGCGAACGTCCCGTTGGGGAGCATTTCGGCGGGATCACCCGTGAGCGTCCACTTCCCGGTCGTGAAGTCGAACGTCCCGCTGTTCTTCACCCCGGCCAGCCGCACCGTGATCGGTGCGGGCAGTTCGCCGACGTTTTTATAGCCCTCGCCCGCTTTCAGAACGATATCCACACGGCTCATGGCATGGGCGAAATGCAGGGGAACGCTCCCCTCGCCGGCCCGGAAATCGACCGTTTTGGCAAAGAGCAGGTCGGCCTCCCTGAAATCGGCCTCCGCGGATTGGTCGGTCGCGGCCGTCACATCCAGCGCAGCCGCACCTTCGGCCAAAGCCTGTGCGCGGTAAGGAGCGTATCCGTAGAGATCGTATACGGCGGTGTAGTCCGTCAGCGGAAACGATATGCCCGGCGTCGCGGTGTAAACCGCACCCGATTTGGCGAACAGGACATTCGAGAAGAGCCGCGTCCCGGCGAGCGCCTCGGCCCCCGCCGCCGGTTTCTGCACGGCATAAAAGCCGAATTGCCCGAACGACACCGCCCCGTCTCCGGCGGGGGAATCCTCCGCCGCGGCTCGGACGACGATCTGTCCGGCGCGGGTTTCCGGCCCCGCGGCTTCGTTCACTTCGCTGCAGGCGCATGCCGCAAGGAGTGCGCCCGCGCAGAAACCGCCTGTCGATATATATTTCGTGATTTTCATGGTTGTACGCATTTAGTTTTTGTAACGAATACACCGGACCGAATAACCGGTGCGTTTTTGCGGAGTGGTCTGGTAGACGATCGGCCGGCTGTAATAGAGGTAAAAACCGCTGGCCTGCGCATCGTTGAGCGACGTGCTGCTCCACCAGTAACCGTACTTGCGGAAATTATAGAATGTTCCGTCGTCTTCGCGCGAACCGCCGGGACGGCCGTCGAAACCGCTCGAATTGGTTCCCTGATAGGTCTCGTCCTCTTTCCCGTTGAAACCCTGCCAGCCGCTCGTACTCTTCAGTTTATCGCCTGCGGCATTCTGCCCTCCCAGCAGGTCGATCATCATTTCAACCTCCTCCTTGGTGGGAACATGCCAGCCTTCGGGACAGAGTTTGCCGGTCGCAACGGCATAGTAATTATAGATCGCTCCGAACTGAGCGGCATTTCCGGCGTCGTTGCCCTGATAGCAGTACGCCGGCGTCCTGGCCGCCGAATTTTCACCCCACTGCGCCGCGTCGGACATATTCACCAGAGCCGTTCCGTCGTTGAGCCGGGTCGCCCGGAAATTTTCGGCCATCCAGTATTGAGCGCCGATCCGGGTCACCGGATAGCTGTTGCCGTCGATATCGGCGACGGGGTTGAGCAGGTCGTCCGACGGATCGAGCGTCTGTTCGATGTCCAGCCCGTCGAGCCACTCCTGTTCGGTCACCGTCACCGAAACCTCATATTCCCCGGCATCGCGTCCCACACGCACGGAGAGCGTATACTGCATGCCCGATTTGAAGGTCACCTCCTCGCTCAGCGTGCAGGAAACGGCGTTATCGCCGATAAGGAAGCTCAGCACGGCATCACCGGCGGCGACCCGCTGCGGCACGATGATCGCCGAAAGCCCGCTCAGTCGGGTCTCAGAGACGGTCCATGCGCCGTAGAACTTCATCGGCACGGGGTCGGCGGCGGTCAGCACCTTTCCCGAAGCCATGTCGATTTGGGCGGCACGGCACAACTCGATCGAAACCGGGGCCTCTTTCAGCTCTCCGAGTACGGGAGAACCTGCCGAAACGACCTCCAGGTCGATTTTCGAAAACATGCGGCGGAAAGCCATCTTCACCGCTCCGCTGTGGCGGGCTTCGATTCCGGCCGAAGCGACCATGAAGTCGGCCGCCGCATAATTCTCCGCCGCAGACTGGTCCGCGGCCACCTCGACGCCGACAGTCGTCTGTCCGGCTGCGAGCAGCTTCGCTCGATAGGGATAATAGGCCAGCAGGGTTCCCTGCGCCGCCTTGAGCTGCGTTCCCGAAGCGGTTTTAAACAACCCGCCGGACAGCTCCATCCGGGCGTTGTCGATGTAACGCACCGCGTCTGCGGAAAACTCACCTTCGACGGCATAAAGTCCGACCGCGGCCGATGCGGGAAAAGCCTCGCCCGCCGCAGCGCCGTTCCACGAAACGACCTGCCCCTCGATCAGGGCTTCCTGCAGGGCAGGGGTTTTACCATTATCGTCGTCTGCGCAGGCCGCCAGACCCGCGAAGCATATTCCCGCCGCCATGACGCCGAGAATTCGTATATTCTTCATAGTTTTCATCATTTTGAGCGACATTAATTTTCCATGGAATCCTCCGCTGCGGGCCGGTAAACCTGCCAGTCGCCGAGATGCGCAGCAGCCTGCATGCGCACGCCCTGCGCCGTCATGCCGACCGTCGCCGTAAAGACATGGTTGCGCCCCGATTCGAACCGGAAGTCCGAATCGGGCTTATAGGCCATCGTCACACCGTTATAAACGACATAAAATACCGACTCCCCGGC
>CAKVKI010000333.1 GCA_934754975.1 uncultured Alistipes sp.
GAATAGACCTTATAGAGTTCGGTGATGAGCCGCACGCGGTCGCCCGCATGCAGGCCCGAGATTTCGCCCATCAGGTCGTCGACGGTCACCCACTCGGGCTGCCACATGGGCCGTCCGGCGATGCGTGTCAGGGCATCGACGAAAAACAGCCGCGCACGCCGCGACGGGAAAAGCACGGCCCGTTCGGACAGCTCTTCGCCGTATCGGGCATACAGGTCCCCGGCGACCTCTTCCAGAAATCCTTTCATAGTCGTTCGGACGGCCTGCGGCGCTTTCCGGGCCGGTATTTCCCGGCCGAAAGGCCGCACAGTCCCTTCATCGTATTACTCCACACGGTTGATTTCGCCGCCCATGAACTTCGCGCCGCCGCGTACGATTTTCGGATCGCCCTTGTAGGTGATCCGCGCATTGGTCGTCGTCTTGCCCACGAACCGGTCGGTGATCCGCAGCGAAACCTCGGCTTTGCTCTGGGCATTGACGTCGGCCGACATCACCTCCAGATCGGCGGCGGCCACTTTACCCGTCGATACATATAACGTCAGGTAACGCACCGAACCCGAAAGGATTGCATTGCTGTATCCCGTCTGCTCCATCTTCAGGTCGCCGACATCCAGCTTCGCCGTCAGCGAAGCCTTGCGGTTGATCGTCACGTCGAGCATCGCCGCATTGAGCGTCCCCTCGAAAACAGCGGCCGCCCCCGACAGCGAAACGGCCCGCAGCGCGTTGTAATAGACCGTCACTTCGGTCCGTTCAGGGCGGCGCGAATCGGGCTTTTCGGTGATGTGCAGGGTCTTGTCCTTGACCTCGGCGCGGAACTTGGTGGTATAGGAGCCTTTGGTGTCGTATACGATTTTCGGGGCCTCGGTGTCGGGAACCCGGACAAATTTGACGTCCAGATCGGCATCGACCGCAACCGCCTCGAAGGTGGGCAGCCACTCGTTGCGCTCTCCGGCGCCCGCGGCGCCCGTTTCCTGCGCATAACCCGATGCGGCAAAAACCAGCATCACCGCGCTCAGAATCATTTTCTTCATACTTTTCGGTTTTAATACGTCGCTAATTTACAAAATTATTGCGAACCCCGGTTTGCCGTTCGGGATTTGTTTTGTACTTTTACTACCTAAAACGACATTTCGGACAGTGAGAGCGAAAATTCTGAACGCGAGCGCCGGATCGGGCAAGACCTACCAGTTGGCATACAAATACGTGCGCGACGTGGTCGAGCAGCCCTCCATCTACCGCCATATCCTCGCCGTGACCTTCACCAACAAGGCCACCGAAGAGATGAAGTCACGCATTCTGAAAGAGATTCACCTGCTGGCTTCGGGCGGCGCAAGCTCCTACCTCGAAAACCTCTGCCGCGAACTGGGCATGGACGCCGCCACGGTGCGCAGGCGGGCCCAAGAGGTGCGTTCGAAAATCCTGCACGACTATTCGCGCTTCACGGTGCTGACCATCGACACCTTTTTCCAGCGCATCCTGCGCGCCTTCATCAAGGAACTGGGCATCGACCTCAATTACAACGTCGAGATCGAAACCGCGTCGGTGCTGACCAAGGGCGCCGACACGCTCATCGAACAGATAACCACCGACCGCGACCTGCAGCGCTGGCTCACGGACTTCGTGCAGGAGCGCATCGACGAAGGCCGGAAGTGGGATGTCCGCGACGGCATCCTGACGCTCGGCGGCGAACTGTTCAAGGAGAAGAACAAGGACGCCCTCTCCCTGGCCCGTTCGCGCGAGGAGCTGGGCCGCATCGTCGGCGAAGCGACCGCGCGCGCCGCTGCGACCAAGAAACAGATGCAGGAGCGTGCGGCCGAAGCCGTCCGGATCATGGCCGATGCAGGCGTCGGTCCGGCCGACTTCACGGGCAAAAGCCGCAGTTTCGCCCATTATTTCTTCACGATCGCCGCCGGGGAGCTGAAACCCTACACCGCCACGGTCGGCAAGATGAGCCTGACGACCGAAGGCTGGGCCCCCAAAGGGTCGCCCGCCGCGCCGCTCGCCGCCCGGCTGCAACCCCTGCTGCGCGAAATGTGCGACCTGTACGACGCCAACATCCGCTCGTGGAACACCTGCGACCTGCTGCGCGAGAACTACCGCAGCTTCGCCCTGCTGTCGGACCTCTACGCCAAGGTGCAGCAGTTGTGCGACGAACAGAACATGATGCTCCTCTCGGAGACCAAATACATCCTCTCGGAATTTATCGGCCACAACGACGCGCCGTTCATCTACGAAAAGGTCGGCAACCGCTTCGAACACTTCATGATCGACGAGTTTCAGGACACCTCCGTGAAGGAGTGGGAGAACTTCCTGCCCCTGCTGCAAAACGCCATGTCACAGAGCGAAGCCACATCGGTGCTGATCGTGGGCGACATCAAACAGTCGATCTACCGCTGGCGGGGCGGCGACTGGAAAATCCTCCATTCGCAGGCCCAGGCCCAACTGGACCCGGCCAGCACCGAAGTGGTGAACCTCAAGGAGAATTACCGCAGCCTGCCCGCCGTGGTGGACTTCAACAACAAAATCATCGGCCGCGTGGTCGAAGCCGACAACCGGGCGTTGAACGAAACGCTCGACCAGGCGGCTGCGAAGGGCGACATCGACCCCGCGGCCGCCGGTTCGCTGCACGACACCCTGCGCGACGCCTACCGCGAACACGCGCAGATTCCCCGCCGCAGGAGCGACCGGCCGGGCTACGTCTCGGTCTCGACCTTCGCCGAGCAGCCGCCCGTCGTGGAGCGCATCTGCGAGGTGCTGGACAAGGGCTTCCGGCCGCGCGACATCATGATACTGGTACGCGGGGCCACCGACGGCGCGAAAGTCGCCGCCGAACTGCTCGGCTTCAAACGCCGCAACACCGATCCCCGTTACCGTTTCGACGTGATGACGCAGGAGGCGCTGATCGTGGGCAACGCCCCCGTCAGTTCGTTCATCGCCGCGGCCCTGCGGCTGTCGCTCAACCCCGACGACTCGCTGAGCCGCGCCGTCTACAACCATTACCTCGGGCGCGGCTTCGACTGCCCGCTACCCGACGACGAGCGGACATTTTTCCGTTCGATCCGCCTGCTGTCGCCCGAAGAGGCGTTCGAACGCATCGTCATGCGGCACGGACTGCAGGACGACAAACAGCAGACGGC
>CAKVKI010000334.1 GCA_934754975.1 uncultured Alistipes sp.
AACGCCAACATTAGCCAAACCCTAAACAACTGACCATGAAACTTAAACTGCCACTCAACCGAATTTCAGAGTCCCCCGCAATAAGAACAACAGCGATTGCCGCCGCCGGTGCGACGATCCCCGTCTGTACAGCCGCATCCTTATCGTCTGGCTGCGCGGCAGCCGTTAAGCGCGGCATTTCCGGCTGCGCCGGCTGCGGAGCGGCTGAGATCATGGCCGATAATAGCCGAATCAACCTACAGATATACTAATCGTTCCCCGTGTGTTTGTGCCGCGAGGGACATATATACCTATTATTATTATCAAGAACATTCCAAAAACTTAAACATCTAACCAAAAACAAATGCTTATGAATTTTAAATTCTACGTTAAGAGGTTTTTGTTATCCCTGTTTCTGGTGCTGGCATCGACGATGCTCTATGCCCAGAAAAAAGCGGATATTACGGGAACCGTCTACGATTCCGACGGCACTACCCCATCGGTAGGCTGCGCCGTGACGATCGAGGGAACGCCGACAGGTGTTATTACGGACATCAACGGCAAGTACAAAATAAGGGGGGGGGAAAACCAGACCCTGGTTTTTTCTTCGCTGGGTTATAAGACCCAGAAGATACTAATCGGCACCAAGACGCGGATAGACGTCACGCTGGAAGCCGACAGTCAGGAAATCGAAGGCGTTGTCGTAACCGCACTCGGTATCAAACGAGACGAAAAAGCGCTCGGATATGCCGTCACGAAGGTAGACAACGACGTACTTACCAGTACGGTATCGAGCAACTGGATGAACGCCCTGTCGGGCAAGGTCGCCGGCCTGAACTTCGATCAGGCATCTACGGGTCCCGGAGGATCGATGCGTGTGACCCTTCGCGGCGAAACCTCCATCAACATGAACGGCGGCACGGCCCTGTTCGTAGTCGACGGAGTCCCCATCACCAGCAGTTCCACCTCCAGCACGTCGGAAAGCGCATACAACTCGACCGACGGCGCCGTCGACTTCGGTAACGCGGCGGGCGACATCAACCCCGAAGATATCGAGAACGTATCCGTACTGAAAGGCCCCGCCGCAACGGCATTGTACGGATCGCGCGCCGCAAACGGCGCTATCATCATTACGACCAAGTCGGGTCGCACCACCAAAGGCATAGGCGTTACGTTCAGTTCGTCGGTTTCGTTCGAGAAAGCCGGATTCTGGCCCGATTTCCAGTATGAATACGGCGCAGGACGTTTCGGCGGCAACCCGTATTCGTTCTACAGCGTAGACGGCGTGTCGCGCAACTGGTCATCCTATGCCTTCGGCGACAAATTCGACGGCCATCTGACCTACGAGTGGCCCTCGCTGAACGACGACGGCACCTACACGATGATGGAGTGGCGTCCGCGCAACTTCTTTGCAGGATTCTTCGACACCGGCGTAACGTGGAACAACAACATCTCGGTCAGCGGCAACAACGGCAAAGGCACCTCGGTCCGGGTTTCGGTAACCGACGTGCGCAACGACTGGATCGTTCCCAACACCGGTTACAAACAGCAGACCTTCTCGATATCGCTTTCGCAGGAGATCAACAAGTACATCAAGCTGGACGCCAAGGTAAACTATTACCGCAAGGACAGCGACAACCTGCCGATGACCGGTTACGGCGGCTCGTCGATCATGTATCCGCTGCTGTGGAATACGCCCAACGTCGATGCCCAGTGGTTCAAGGCGGACTACAAGAAGTGGGTTCGCGAAGGCGGCGACCTGAGCAAGAGTACCCAGCACGTATCGGCCAACGGTAACAACCCCTACTACACGGCTTACGAACAGCTGAACAAATTGGACCGCGACCGCGTGTTCGGCAATCTGTCCGCGACAATCAACTTCACCGAAGAGCTTTCGCTGATCCTGCGATGCGGTATGGACCTCAACAACGAGTTCCGCACTCAGCAGAAGCCCAAAGGCGCCAAGACCTACATCAACGGTATGTATAAGGAACAGACCGTGTTCGACTACGAGATGAACAACGACTTCCTGCTGCGCTATACCAAGAAGCTGAACGACTTCGACCTGAGCGCATCGTTCGGCGGCAACAACATGATGCAGTCCTACCGTTCGAACACCTCGCTGGCCGAGAGTCTGGTCGTGGACCGCGACTATCGCCTGAGCAACTCGGTGGACCGTCCCAAAGTAAATTCCATACGCCGCCAGAAGTCCATCAACAGCTTCTACGGGATCATTTCGGCCAGCTGGCGCAATATGGTATTCCTCGACGTTACCGGCCGAAACGACTGGTCGAGTACCCTGGCTCCGGGCAACAACTCCTATTTCTATCCTTCAGTCAGCGGAAGCGTCGTACTCAGCGACCTGCTGCACATCGACACTCCGATGGTCAATTTCCTCAAACTGCGGGCTTCATGGGCCAACGTGGGTAACGACACGTCGCCCTATCAGCTGCTGAACTACTACAACAACTCCTCCTTCACCGGCGGCTTCAACATGCCGACCAACAAGGCGAACTACAACCTCAAACCGGAGAACGTCGAGAGCTGGGAGTTCGGCGTCGAAGGCCGCTTCTTCGACAGCCGCCTGACGTTCGACGTGGCGTTCTACAACGCAACCACCACGAACCAGATCATTTCGGTACCCGTCGACATCACCACCGGCGTCTACAATACGATCGTGAATGCGGGTGAAATCAACAACCGCGGCTGGGAAGTATCGGCCCGCGTACAGCCCGTGAGGAACAAGAACATCCGCTGGGACATGAACTTCACCTGGTCGCGCAACCGCAACAAAGTCATAGAGCTGGCTCCGAATCTGGATTCCTGGACGATCGCAACCGGCCCGCGCGGAGAGATTCGCGCCGTTCCGGGCGGCTCGCTGGGCGACCTGTACGGTTCCGGGTATGAGAAAGCCCCCAAGGGCTCTTATGTTACGGCCGACGACGGATCGACGATCGACGTATCGGGCTGGGACATCGTCGATTCGGACGGTTATCCGGTGCTGGCTTCGGAGTTCGAAAACCTCGGCAATACGCAGGCGGACTGGAAAGCAGGCTGGATGAACTCGATCTCGTATAAGAATTTCCGCCTGAGCTTCTCGTTCTCGGCGCAATGGGGCGGACAAGCCTACTCCTTCACCAACGCCATGCTGGGC
>CAKVKI010000335.1 GCA_934754975.1 uncultured Alistipes sp.
ACATTCACCTGCGCCGACACGCTCTCCGCCGACGGACGCTCGGCCCGCGGGCGGAAGCTCTACGGACGCTTCGGTTTCCGGACGGAGGAGAACGAACGCATCACCGTCAAGGTCGGGCTTTCGGCCGTTTCCGCGGAAAATGCCCGGCAGAACATGCAGGCGGAGTGCCCCGGCTGGGATTTCGAAGCCGTGCGCGAAGCCGCCCGCAGGGCATGGAACGGCGAGTTGTCGAAAATCCGCATCGAAACAGCCGACACGGCGGTTCGGCGCATCTTCTATACGGCGCTTTACCACACCATGATCGCCCCGTCGCTCTTCTGCGACGTGAACGGCGACTACCGCGGCGCCGACGGGGCGGTCCGCCGCGACACGACCTTCACCAATTACACCACTTTCTCGCTCTGGGACACCTACCGCGCGGCGCATCCCCTGCTGACGCTCATCCACCCCGAAAAAGTCGGCGACCTGATCAATACGATGCTGCGCATCCACGAACAGCAGGGCAAACTTCCCGTCTGGCACCTGATGGGCTGCGAAACCGACTGCATGGTCGGCAACCCGGCCATCCCCGTAGTCGCCGACGCCCTGCTGAAAGGATTCGGCGGCTTCGACCGTACGAAAGCCTACGAAGCGATGAAAAGTTCGGCCATGCGCGACGACCGGGGACTGAATCTCTACAAAAAATACGGATATATTCCCTGTGAGTTCAACGAATCGGTCGGATACTGTCTCGAATACGCCATCGCGGACTGGGCGCTGGCGCAGGCCGCGCAGCGCGAAGGCAAAAGGGAGGATTACGACTATTTCCTCGCCCGCAGCAAGGCCTACCGTCATTATTTCGACCCTTCGACCGGATTTATCCGCGGCAGATCGGCGTCGGGCGCATGGCGCACGCCTTTCGATCCGTTCCACTCGCGCCACATGGAGCAGGACTACACCGAAGGCAACGCATGGCAGTACACATGGCTCGTGCCGCACGACATCGAAGGACTCATGGAGTGCTTCGGCGGCCGGGAACGCTTCGTCGGGAAGCTCGACTCGTTGTTCCTCGCCGAAGGCGACATGGGCGCGCACGCTTCGCCCGACATATCGGGACTGATCGGCCAGTACGCCCACGGCAACGAACCGAGCCACCACATAACCTATATTTATACGATGATCGGGCAACCGTGGAAATGCGCCGAAAAGGTGCGCCGCATCCTCGGCGAACTCTACCACGACCGTCCGGAAGGACTCTGCGGCAACGAGGACGTCGGGCAGATGTCGGCATGGTACGTACTCTCGGCGCTGGGCATGTATCAGGCGGAGCCGGCCGGCGGACGCTATTTCTTCGGCTCGCCCGCCGTAGACGGCGCAACGCTGCGGGTCCGCGGCGGGGAATTCCGCATCACGGCTGCGGACAATTCGCCGGAGAACATCTACATACAGCGCATTACGCTCAACGGCGAAGCGTACCGGAAATATTACATCGATTACGCGGAGATCGCCGCAGGCGGGGAACTCCGCTTCGAAATGGGTCCCGAACCCGCAGACTGGACAAAACAGCAACCCCTATGAAACGACTTTTACTGCTGACGGCGTGCGCGGCCGCCGCGGCATGCAGCGCCGACTGGCGCGACGCAAGCCTTCCGCCGCAGAAACGGGCCGAACTGCTGACGGCCGAGATGACGCTCGACGAAAAGATCGGACAGCTGACGTCGCCTTACGGCTGGGAAATGTACGAGCGGCACGGCGACTCGGTCCGTCTGACCGATGCCTTCCGCAAAGCGGTGCAAAACGGACATATCGGCATGTTGTGGGGTACGTTCCGCGCCGATCCGTGGACGCAGAAAGACCTGCAAACGGGGTTGACACCGCAGTTGGCGGCACGGCTGGCCAACCGAATGCAGCGCTACGCCGTGCAGCACTCGCGGCTGGGTATTCCCCTCTTCCTCGCCGAGGAAGCTCCCCACGGCCACATGGCCATCGGGGCCACGACATTCCCCACGGCGCCGGGACAGGCTTCGACCTGGAATCCGGAGCTGATCGAACGCATGGGCGAAGTCATCGCCGCCGAAATCCGCCTGCAGGGCGGACATATCTGTTACGGTCCCGTGCTGGACATCGCCCGCGATCCGCGCTGGTCGCGCACCGAAGAGAGCTACGGCGAGGACCGTTACCTCACGGCGCGCATCGGCGAAGCCTATGTCCGCGGCACGGGTTCCGGCGACCTTTCCCAGCCGCGGCACGCCCTCTCGACGCTCAAGCACTTCATCGCCTACGGCGCATCGGAGGGCGGCCAGAACGGCGGAAGCAACCTGCTGGGCGAACGCGAACTGCGCGAGACCTACCTGCCGCCGTTCGAAGCGGCCGTAAAGGCCGGAGCGCGCTCGGTGATGACGGCCTACAACTCGGTGGACGGCATTCCCTGTACGGCCAACCGCCGCATGCTGACCGACATCCTGCGCGGCGAATGGGGCTTCGACGGCTTCGTGGTCTCCGACCTGCTGAGCATCGAAGGGCTGTACGAGACGCACGGCGTGGCCGGAAGCGTCCGGGAAGCCGCCGTGCAGGCGTTGCAGGCGGGTGTGGACGTCGATCTGAAGGGCGGCGCCTTCGCCGCGCTCCGCCAGGCCGCGGAGGCGGGCGACGTCGCCGAAGCGGAGATCGACCGGGCCGTGAAGCGCATACTGGTCCTGAAATTCGAAATGGGACTATTCGAGAATCCCTATATCGACGAAGCCGCCGCCGCGGAGGTCGGATGCGCCGCCCACTCGGAGCTGGCGCTCGAAGCGGCCCGGCAGTCGGTGACGCTGCTCGAAAACCGCAACGGCACCCTGCCGCTCGATCCCGAACGCCTGCGGCGGGTAGCAGTCATAGGTCCCAACGCCGACAACATCTACAACCAGCTGGGGGATTATACGGCCCGGCAAAGGACGGCGAACACCGTCCGGGACGGATTGGAAAAACTGCTGGGACGCGACCGCATCGTCTACAGCCGAGGCTGTACGGTGCGCGGCGGCGACCGGTCGGAAATCGCCGCGGCCGTATCCGCGGCCCGCAGCGCAGATGCGGCGGTCGTAGTTATAGGCGGATCGAGCGCCCGCGATTTCGACACGCAATTCCTGCAAACGGGCGCGGCCAAAGC
>CAKVKI010000336.1 GCA_934754975.1 uncultured Alistipes sp.
GTCTGACGTAATAGGCGAGACTGGGACCTGCCGTCAGTCCGTGCGTCGTTTCGCCGTCGGATGAAATCAATTGGTATCCGATCGAGCCGCCGATGCGCAGTTTGTCGGATGCGAAATAACCGAATTCGGGTGCAAATCCGAATGTCGTCTGTGATGCGGAGGAGCCGTCGATGCTGATCGTCGTCGTCGTTATGCCGGTTATTCCGCCGACATATTTGTCTCCCTTGCTTTGGGCGGAAGCGGTCGAAATACACAGCATAAGGGCCAGAACCGGAAAGAGAAGTTTTTTCATGCTTGTCGATTTAAGGTTAGCGGTTGAGTGACGTTTACGCTTCTAAGTTAGAAAAAAAAGCGATATCCGCCGTTTTTGCCGGCTAAAAAAATGCCGCCTTTCGTTTCTGAACGCCCGCCCGACCGGAACTCCCCGCCCTGAAAAGGCGTCCGTTGCGGCGGCGCAATGTGAAGCCTGCGTTAAATTATCTTCCCGTGCGGAACCAATCGCCCCGATTTTTCGTACCTTTGGCCCCATGGTTATTTAGTTCGTACTAATCCCAATTAAGCATGAAAGCATTGAAAATCGGAAATTTGCTCGCCACCGTCCCCATCGTGCAGGGCGGCATGGGCGTAGGCATATCCCTCTCCGGACTGGCTTCGGCCGTCGCCAATCAGGGCGGCGTCGGCGTCATTTCGTCGGCAGGTCTCGGAGCCATCTACAACAAGTATTCGAAAGACTACCGCACAGCCTCGATCTGGGGGCTTAAGGAGGAGCTTCGCAAAGCCCGCGAGGCTACGCGGGGCATCGTCGGCGTAAACGTCATGGTCGCCATGTCGAACTTTGCCGATATGGTGAAAACCGCCGTGGCCGAGAAGGCCGACATCATCTTCTCGGGCGCCGGACTGCCGCTCAACCTGCCGTCGTTCCTCACGGAGGGGGCCAAAACCAAACTGGCCCCGATCGTGTCGTCGGCCCGTGCGGCGAAAGTGCTGTGCCAGAAGTGGTTTTCGGAGTACAAGTACATCCCCGACGCTATCGTCGTCGAAGGTCCCAAGGCGGGCGGACACCTCGGTTACAAGGAGGATCAGCTCGCCGACGAGCATTATTCGCTCGAAACCCTCGTTCCCGAAATCGTCGCCGAGGTGCGCGCTTTCGAAGCCGAGCATAACTGCCATATCCCCGTTATCGCCGGCGGCGGCATCTATACCGGCGAGGATATTTACCGCATCATGGAGCTGGGCGCCGACGGCGTGCAGATGGGCACGCGCTTCGTGACCACCGACGAGTGCGACGCCGATCCGGCGTTCAAGCAGACTTACCTCGACGCCACGCAGCAGGACATCGAGATCATCAAAAGCCCCGTCGGCATGCCTGGCCGGGCGATCCACAGCTCGTTCCTCGACCGGGTGAAAGAGGGGCTGAAACGCCCCAAAAACTGCCCGTTCGACTGCATCAAGACCTGCGACGTGACGCATAGTCCCTACTGCATCATGCTGGCGCTCTACAACGCATTCAAGGGCAAACTGCAGAACGGCTACGCTTTCTGCGGCGCCAACGCATGGCGCGCCGAGAAAATTCAGTCGGTGCGCGACCTGATGGCCACGCTCAGGGCCGAGTACGATAATTTCTCGCTGAAGGGAAAACTTTTCGGCGTAAAATAACCCCCGCTTCCCGCATGCCGGGAGAATATTTCAGCAGGCGTTTTCGGACGCCTGCTTTTTTTTGACTCTTTGGCGAATTCCCGAAAATCACGATAACCCCTGTTATAGGTATGTTTGGAAGGGGTTTGGCCGTAAATAGCAGACCTGTCGGATTATCCTTTTCATATGTGTCCGTGAATTTTTCACTGAATCCGGTTTTGAGACGGACAATTTTTTACTATATTTGACTCCCGGTTAGGTTATTGATGGTGTTTTGCCGGACGATCATCAAAAACATTACTGGGCTTTTTGTCGTGAGTCCGGGGGATTGCTGTCACAACTGCCGAATTATTAACTCTTAAATTTTAATTTATGAAAAACTTTCTGAGGAAATCAGCTTTGCTGATGGCCGTCTCGCTGGTGTTTTTCGCCTGCGACGACGATGAGAAGGTCCCCGAAACGGTCGTAACGCTCGACCGGACGGAGCTGAATCTCAATGTCGGGTTTTCCGAGACGCTCGTAGCGACCGTTTCCCCCCCCCCCACACGATGGCGTGACGGTTGCATGGGCTACTGACAATGAAGTAGTTGCAAAGGTCGAAGACGGTGTCGTCACCGCTCTTGCCGCGGGTGAGGCCATTATCACCGCCGGCGTAGGCGGGAGTAAGGCGACCTGCAAAGTGACGGTGGTTTATGTTGCGCCGAAGATCGGCGACTATTACTATTCCGACGGTACGTGGAGCGACGGCGGACTGGTAAGCATCGAGGCCGACGGACTGAATCCCGTCTGGGCCGACGTCAAACCCGCTCCCGTCGCCGGTAAAACCGTTATCGGCATCGTCTGCCAGACGGACGAAAACCGGATCGCCGACAGCGAGAAGACGAACGGTTACACGCACGGTTACGTGATGGCGCTTAAAAACGCACACGGACCCGACAAAATTACCACATGGTGGTCGGGCGATATGGAATTCTCCTGCCTGAAAGCCGCCAAACTCGCTTCTACCTGGTACGGACATCTCAACGGTTACGACGATACGATGACCGTGCTGACCACTTACGGAGACAATATCAACATGATGCCCGCTTTCGACTGGACGCTGAACGGTTTTCCGCTCACGGCTCCCGCCTCGTCGAGCGGCTGGTTTCTGCCCAGCACCGGCCAGTTGTGGGATATGATCGCCAATTTCTGCGGACATGAAGTCGCCGTCGTTATGAAGGAGTGGCAGACGCTTTCGCGGGATGCGACCTGGAATTGCTCCGAGAAGGTCAGCTACGATGCGCTGGCCCGCATCAATTCCGTGATGTCCGAAATCCCCGCCGCCGACAAGGATGTACTGCTGATCGACGACGAGGACCATAAATTCTGCTCGCTGTGGGCTTCGACGCCCTATGACGACGAGTCGGCCTGCCTTATCGAGATCGGCACAGACGGAATGATCGAGTGCATGCAGAACTGGTATAACGCCGACTGCTACGCCC
>CAKVKI010000337.1 GCA_934754975.1 uncultured Alistipes sp.
GATCGTGAACATCTTGGTCTTGCCCGAACCCTTGATCTGGATAACCACGCCGCGGAAACTCTGCACGCGCTCCTTGCTACCCTCGACGATTTTGTAGGATACGGTGATCGTGTCACCGGCCTTGAACGACGGAACATCGGCATCCGTCTTTGCCCACATCTGCTCGTTGACGAGCTTGATGATTGCGTCTTTGTTCATTGTTGCAACAATTATTGTGTTTCGCACCCAACATTTCCGCTGTGCCCGCCTTACCATACGGATACCCTGATCCGTAATCCCGCGTCTCCGGTTTGGGACCGCCTGAGCCGTCCCCGCCGTCTTCCGCAACCGCGCAGCACCCAATGAAAGAGGTTGATATACGCCCCGAAAGGGAGTGCAAATATACGAAGTTTTTTTCATTCGGCGCAAGAGGGACATAAAAATATCTTTTTCGATGCCCGATTTATTGTTATTTTTACTGAAAACAGGGGCGGCCCGGATAAAATCGAAAACAAATTTTCGTTTTGTCGCCCGCCTTTCACTATCTTTGCCGGGAGACAGACGCCGGACCGGCAGGCTGAATTCCGGGGGCGATCCGTGTGGATGCGCATCTGAGAGGGGTTTGTGCTGTCTTTAGATAAATTTGAGACTATGAAGGAAGAAAGACTGATACTTGTTACCAACGACGACGGTTACGATTCGAAAGGACTTGCGGCGGCCATTGAGGTCGCGCGCGGTATGGGCCGCGTGGTCGTGGTGGCGCCCGAGACGACGCAGAGCGGCATGAGCCAGGCCATTACGATGTACAATCCGCTTTACCTGCGCTGCGTGAGGAAGGAAGAGGGGCTGGAAGTGTACGCTTTTTCCGGTACGCCGGTAGACTGCGTGAAAATGGCGTTCGATTACCTGCTGCGCGAAGAGCGCGTAGACCTGGTGATTTCGGGCATCAACCACGGCTCCAACTCCGCCGTGAACGTGCTTTATTCGGGGACGATGGGCGCGGCGATCGAAGGCAGCTTTTACGGCTGTCCCGCCGTCGGGCTGTCGCTCGACGACCACAGCGAGGACGCCGATTTCGAGGCGGCGGTGGCCTGCGGCAAGCAGATTGTGCGCAGCGTCCTCGAAAATGAAATCGAACTGCCGCTGTGCCTGAACGTAAACGTTCCGGTCGGCAGGCCCGGCGGGATACGCGGCGTCCGCCTTTGCCGCCAGAACCGCGGTTTCTGGCGCGAGGAGTTCTACCGCCACGAGGATCCCCGCGGCCGGGAATATTTCTGGCTTACGGGGGCGTTCGTGAACGAGGAACCCGAGGCCAGGGACACCGACGAGTGGGCCTTGTCGCACGGTTATGTCTCGGTGGTGCCCGTGCAGGTGGACCTGACGGATTACCGTCAGCTGGAGAGGCTGCAGAACGTGCTGAAGTAACGGAACCGAAAGTCCGGTGCGGAAATTCGGCACGGATCGGCGGCGAAGGGGCGTGTTTTAATTTTTAATTCTCGATTTTTAATTATTTTTGTGAAAAATGTCCGCCTATGCTGATTAAAATCCTGCTCGTCATTTCGATCATCGTCCAGACCCTCGCGACGGCTTACGCCCTGCGGCTGGTACGCGCCACCAAGTACAACTCGGTGTGGATTCTCTTCATCGTGGGCTTCTCGCTGCTCTCCGTCGAACGGTTCGTGCAGCTGCTGATGGCCAGCGGGCAGTACGTGCCGCGCTGGTGGTTCGCCTATCTGGGGATCGTAATTTCGGTATGCCTGTCGATCGGCGTCATGTACGCCCACAAGCTGTTCAAATACATCGACCGCCTGAACCGGCAGCGGCAATTGCTCAACAAGCGCATCCTCACGGCCGTACTCCGCACCGAGGAGAAGGCCCGTTCGCGCTTCTCGAAGGAGCTGCACGACGGACTCGGTCCGCTGCTTTCGTCGGCCCGGATGTCGCTCTCGGCGCTTTCGCGCGAGGAACGCTCTGCGGACCAGCGCGAGATCATCGACAATACGACCTATGTGATCGACGAGGCGATCCGTTCGCTGCGCGAGATTTCGAACAACCTCTCGCCGCATGTACTCAACGATTTCGGACTGGCGCGGGGCGTGCAGAACTTCATCGACAAGAGCGCGGCGATGCACGACGCGAAGATACGCTTCACGACGAACCTCCGCACGGAGCGTTACGATACGGATATAGAGGTGATCCTCTACCGCGTGATCTGCGAACTGATAAACAATTCGCTCAAGCACGCCGCCTGCACGTCGATCAACCTGTCGCTGTCGCAGAACGGCTCGGAACTGGCCCTCGACTATACGGACGACGGGCGCGGGTTCAATCCGCAGGCGATGATGGACTGCGGCATGGGACTTTCGAATATCTCGTCGCGCATCAATTCGCTGGGCGGAACGTTCGACATTTCGAGCGCCAAAGGCAAGGGCATGCGCGCCGCAATCCGGGTGAATACGCAGGAGGAGCCTGCGTCCCCGAAGCGGAAACGCCGTAACCGGTAAAATCATGGAACGGAGAATAGTACTCGTAGACGATCATTCGCTCTTCCGCAACGGACTGCGGGGGCTGCTCGAACGCTGCGCCGGGTGCCGTGTCGTGGGGGAAGCCGCCAGCGGCGAGGAGTTTCTCGCGATGCTGCCCGGACTGGAGGCCGACGTGGTCTTCATGGATTTCGCCATGCCGGGACTCGACGGGGCGCAGACCACCGAACGGGCGCTGGCCAGGCGGCCCGAGCTGCGGATCATCACCCTCTCGATGTTCGGCGAAGAGAGCTACTACTCGCGCATGGTGCAGGCCGGAGCGCGGGGATTTCTGCTGAAGGATTCCGATATCGGCGACGTGATCGAGGCCGTCGATGCGGTGATGTCGGGCGGAAGTTATTTCAGTCCCCGGCTGCTTTCGTCGCTGACGGGACGGATGCGTACGCGCGACGACGTGCCCGACGAACAGCTTTCGGCCCGCGAACGCGAGATTCTGGTGGCCGTGTGCCGCGGCCTGTCGAATCAGGAGATCGCCGACGAACTGTTTATTTCGAAACGCACGGTGGACAAGCACCGCGCCAATATCCTCGAAAAAACCGGCTGCAAGAACACCGCCAGCCTGGTCG
>CAKVKI010000338.1 GCA_934754975.1 uncultured Alistipes sp.
TGTCCGAGAATTGATGTGGGACCTCGGCGCGGAGCCGGCGACGCTCCGGCCGAAACCCGCCACACCGCAGCTAACGCGCGACGAAGCGGGGCTGCTGGGTTGTTTCCGCACGGACGATCCGCTGTCGCACGCAACGCTTTCGGAGCTGAGCGGCCTCGATCCCGGCGAGCTGGCGACGCTGCTCGTGGGGCTGGAATTGGCGGGCGCCGTACGCCAACTGCCCGGCAACAGATACATGAAACTGATATGAGACTTACAGATACACATTCGCATTTATACGCCCCCGAATTCGACGCGGACCGCGAGGAGGCGCTCGCACGTGCGGCCGACGCCGGAGTGGAAAGAGTGCTGCTCCCGGCGATCGACTCCGAAAGCCACGAACGGCTGTTCGGGTTGTGCCGCAGCCACCCGGAGCGGTGTGTCCCGATGATGGGACTGCACCCGACGTCGGTGAACGACAATCCCCGCTGGCGCGAAGAACTGGCGCTCGTAGAGCGTTACCTCGAAACGCCGCCCGAAGGGATCCGCTTCTGCGCCGTAGGCGAAATCGGGCTGGATCTCTACTGGAACCGTGATTTCAGGGCCGAGCAGGTCGAAGCCTTCCGCCGCCAGATCGACCTGTCGCTGGAGTACGGACTTCCGATCGCGGTCCATACGCGCGACGCATGGCCCGAGACCGTGGAGCTGATGCGCGAATACAAGGACAAAGGCGTCCGGGGCGTTTTCCACGCCTTTTCGGACACGGCCGACACCTACCGGGAACTGAAGGAGTACGGCGACTTCGTCTTCGGCATCGGCGGGGTGGTGACGTTCAAAAAAAGCAAACTGGCCGACGCGGTGCGGGAGATGGAACTGCGCGACATCGTCCTCGAAACAGACTGTCCCTATCTTACGCCCGCGCCCCACCGCGGCGAACGCAACGAATCGGCCTATGTGCGGTACGTCTGCGAAAAAGTCGCGGAGCTGAAAGGGCTGACGCCCGGCGAGGCGGCCGAAGCGACGACGGCCAACGCCGAACGCATTTTCGGAAAATAAAAAAACACAAGCTTATACGATGAAATCCTCTATCCTGATTATCTACACGGGCGGAACGATCGGCATGAAGAACGATGCCGAAACCGGGGCTTTGGTGCCGTTCGACTTCAGCGCCATATACGACGAATTCCCGTCGCTGAAACGGCTCAACGTGGACATCGACGTACTGACGATGGACCCCGTGATCGACTCGTCGAACGTCACGCCCGCCAACTGGGCCGCGCTTGCCGGACTGATCCGCGACAACTACGCGCGCTACGACGGATTCGTCGTACTGCACGGCACCGACACCATGTCGTATACCGCGTCGGCCATGAGTTTCATGCTCGAAAACCTCAGCAAGCCGGTCGTTTTCACCGGAAGCCAGATTCCGATCGGCGTGCTGCGGACCGACGGCCGCGAAAACCTCATCACAGCCATCGAAATCGCGGGCGCGCACATCGGCGGACGCCCCGAAGTGCCCGAAGTGTCGCTCTATTTCCAGAACCGGCTGTTCCGCGCCAACCGCACCACCAAGCGCAGCGCCGAAGCGCTGAGCGCTTTCCGCTCCTACAATTATCCGCCGCTGGCGGAAGTCGGGGTCAATATCGCCTATAACCTCCCGGCCATCCTGCATCCGACGGAAGTTTCGCCCCAACTGCGTATCGCCACGCGGCTGGCCGACGGAATCGAGGTGATCAAACTCTTTCCGGGACTGGGCGAAAACATCCTGCGGGCCATGCTTTCGGCTCCCGGACTGCGGGCTGTGGTCCTCGAAACCTTCGGCGCGGGCAACGCCCCGACCAACGATTGGTTCATCTGCGTGCTGAAAGAGGCGATCGACCGCGGAGTCATCATCCTCAACATCACGCAGTGCGGCGGCGGCAGGGTTTCGATGGAACTTTACGAAACGGGACTCCGGCTGCAGGAAATCGGCGTCCTGTGCGGCCACGACATGACTACCGAAGCCGCCGTGACCAAACTGATGTATGTACTCGGGCTCGACCTGCCGGACGACCGGACGCGCGCACTGCTGCGCCGCCCTCTGCGCGGAGAATTTACGGCCTAAGGCATTGCACGGAACGATTTTTTTTTCTATATTTCGCACTGCTAACGTACCCTTAAAAGGCCTCCGGAGACGGCGGACAAGGGGAAATTAACACTGTAACAAATTGGCCGGCAAGCAATTATATGAGTTCAGGATGTAATATTCGGGATTCGGTTGCTCGTGCGGAGCCGGTGTGGAAAGGACGCAGACAAAGACGAAAGAGCGCCGGATATATCCCGGAAGAGTGAAAAAAAATCTTTTTTTTCGATTTTTTTTCAGGAAAAAGCAAAAAAATGAAGAAATCGGGAAACCGAGATACGGAATAAACCAAAAAAAAGACACAAACAAATAAACAACTAATCAAATTTAATTTTATCTAACACAACTATGAAAAAACTTTTTTTGATTCTGTCAGTGGCCCTGTTCGCACTGGGTACTGTCAACGCTTTCGCGCAGGAAGCCGCTGCCGCAGCCGGAGAGACTGCAGCTGCTGCTGAAACCACACTCGCCGGCGACAGCCTGCACCATGTGATGATGCAGAAGTTCCTCGAAGGCGGTTGGGCCTGGATGCTCCCGATTCTCGTATTCCTCGTTATCGGTCTTGCAGTAGCCATCGAGCGTATTCTCTATCTGTCGCTCTCGACGATCAACTCCAAAAAACTCATCGCTGCCGTTGAAGAAGCTCTGAAGAACGGCGGTATCGAAGCAGCCAAAGAGGTTTGCCGCAATGCACGCGGTCCTATCGCCTCGATTTACTATCAGGGTCTCGACCGCTACGACCAGGGTCTGGATTCGGTTGAAAAAGCAGTCGTTTCCTACGGTTCGGTTCAGACCGGCCAGATGGAGTCTGGCCTGACTTGGATCGGCCTGTTCATCGCCCTGTCGCCGATGTTGGGATTCATGGGTACCGTTGTAGGTATGATCCAGGCATTCGACCAGATTCAGGCTGCCGGCGATATCAGCCCGACGCTCGTTGCAGGCGGTATCAAGGTCGCCCTTCTGACGACCCTTATGGGTCTTATC
>CAKVKI010000339.1 GCA_934754975.1 uncultured Alistipes sp.
GCGTCGATTTCATCTCGGTGGGCGCGCTGACGCACCAGATCAAGTCGCTCGACATGTCGCTCAAAGCCTGCGAATAGCCGCACAGAACTATGAAACGCCTGCTGCACACCCCCACTGCCCTGTTGCTGCGGCGCATCGTACTGCTTTACGCGGTGCTGATGCTCTGCCGCGTGATTTTCTACCTCTACAACGCACAGCTGTTGGGACCGCTGAGCTGGGGAGAGCTGGGGCAGCTGCTGGCAGGCTCGCTCAAATTCGACACCGCGTCGGTCGTCTACGCCGACGGGGTGTTCGTATTGCTTTCGCTGCTGCCTCTGCACGCGCGCGAACGCAGCTGGTATCGCCGTCTGCTATTCTGGTACTACACCGTCGTAAACGCCGTGCTGGTCGTAGCGGTCAATATGGCCGACTGCGTCTATTTCCGCTACACGCAGAAGCGGTTCACCGCCGATGAAATCTTCTTCGCCGACAATAGCAATTCCTTGCAGCTGGCCGGCAAATTCATGGCCGAAAACTGGTACCTGGTCATCGCGGCGGCGGTCCTGACCGCCCTGCTCGTGTGGGGCTACGGCCGTAAAATACGGGAAGAGAGCCTCCTGAGGCGCGGCTGGGCCTACTATGCGGGCGGCACGGCGATTTTCGCCGTCGCCGCCGGACTCTGCATCGCCGGCATGCGCGGCGGCATGACCCGCATGACGCGGCCGATCACCCTCTCCAACGCCACGCTCTACACCGCGGACAGCGGCAAGGCCAACCTGATCCTGAGCAATCCGTTCTGCATCCTGCGCACCATCGGCAGTGCGGGCGGCGTCAGCTACAGGAAATACTTCCCGCCCGAAGAGCTGCCGCGCCGCTTCACGCCGGTCCATCAGCCGGCGGACAGCACGGCCGTAAACCTCGCGGGCCGCAATGTCGTGATTTTCATCATGGAAAGCATGTCGGCCGAACATTCGGCGCACCTGATGCCCGAAATCTATGCCGACCGAAAGACCAAAGGCTTCACGCCGTTTCTCGATTCGCTGATGCGCAGCGGACTGTGTTTCAAACAGATGTACGCCAACGGCACCCGGTCGATCCAGGCCATGCCGTCGGTACTGGGCAGTATCCCGTCATTCAGGACGCCGTTCGTGCTGATGCCGCAGTCGCTGGGCGAAAGCCGGCAGCTGCCGGCCATCCTGCGTGACAAAGGCTATGCTACGGCATTTTTCTGCGGCTCGGAACGCGGCTCGATGGGCTTCGGCGCCTATGCCCGCTCGGCCGGCGTGGACCGACTCGTCAGCCGCGAGGATTACGAAGCCCGGCACGGCAAAGAGGACTTCGACGGCTACTGGGGCATCTGGGACGAACCGTTCCTGCAATTCATGGGCGAGGAGCTTTCCGAAACCCCGGAACCCTTCTTCGCCGCGCTGTTCACCCTCTCGTCGCACCATCCGTTCGTCGTACCCGCCCGATACGAAAACACGCTGCCCGACGGCTATACCAAAATCCACAAGGGCGTGGCTTACGACGACAACGCATTCCGCCTGTTTTTCGAACGTTTCGGCCGCGAAGAGTGGTTCCGCCGCACGGTTTTTGTATTCGTAGCCGACCATGTATCGTCCGAAAAATTCGCACCCGTGACCCGCACCTATCCCGGCAACTACCACATCATAGGCTTTATGTACACCCCCGACGGCTCGCTGCGGGGCGAGGTCGGCGACGTCGTGCAGCAGCTCGACATCATGCCCACCGTATTGGGCCTGCTGGACAACAAAGAACCTTATTTCGCTTTCGGGCGCGACGTGCTGAACGAGCCGGAACGTCCGCGCTGGTCGGTCAGCTACGACGGACAGTTTCAGGCCGTGACCGGCGATTCCCTGCTGCGCTTCGGCGACGACGGGGGCGCGGCGACTCCGCGGGATACGGCCGCCGAAGCCGATTCTACCGGATTGCTGGACAGTTTCCGCGCGCTCGTGCAGCAATACTATTCCCACGTCGAAAAAAAGAGTTACACCGTTCATGATTGAATTCAAACCCGTACGTCTCGAAGATAAACAGATCATCGAGCGTCATACCATGCCCTCGGGCATTCTCAACTGCGACCTCGCATTCGCCAACATGTACTGCTGGCAGGCAATGTACCACAGCGCCTGGGCCGTGATCGACGGCTTTCTGGTCATTCGCTTCCACATCGGCGGCGGCGAGAAGATCGGTTACATGCAGCCCGTCGGCGAAGGCGATTTCGCGGGTATCATCCCCGCCCTGCGCGAAGACGCCCACGCCCACGGGCAGCGTCTGCGCCTGATCGGCCTGACGGACGAAGGCCGCGAGATGATCCGCAGCATGCATGCGGGACTTTTCGCATTCGAATCGGACCGCGCCCTGGAAGATTACGTCTACAACGCCGACGACCTGCGCAACCTGACGGGACGCCGCTACCAGCCCAAGCGCAACCACATCAACCGCTTCATGTCCGAATACCCCGATTTCCGGTACGAGGAGCTGACGCGCGACCGTTTCGCGGAGTGCATGCAGCTCGAACGCGAATGGCGCCGGGCGCACGAGGGACGCACCTCGGAACTCTGCGCCGAACAGCGGGCCATGCAGCGGGCCTTCGAACACTTCGAAGAGTTGGAAATGCAGGGCGGCTGTATCTACGTCGGCGACAAGCTGGTCGCCTTTACATTCGGCTCGGCGGTCAACGACCACACCTTCGACACCCATGTCGAAAAAGCCGATACCGATTACGACGGAGCCTTCACGATCATCAACAAACTCTTCGCGCAGCACCTGCCCGAACGTTTCACGCTGATAAACCGCGAAGAGGACCTCGGCATCGACGGCCTGCGCCAGTCGAAACTCTCCTACCACCCCGCCGTCATCCAGCACAAATTTACAGCCATCCACCTGCACCCCGACGAAATCGCCTGCAAAGAGTTGTGGACCGCGGCCTTCGGCGACGACGAGCGGTTCATCGACTCGTTCCTGATACGCTACTACAGCCGCAGCCGCATGCTCACGGCCGAATCCGAAGGACGCACGGCGGCCATGCTCCACCTGCTGCCGTTCGAAAGCCAGCTGGGCCGCACGACCTATATC
>CAKVKI010000340.1 GCA_934754975.1 uncultured Alistipes sp.
GCTCCCGGTTGGACTTGCCGCTCACGCGGGCTACGGAGTTGGCATCCCCATTCGCATTCGCATCCCGGATGTCGGCATAGGCGCCCACACCGACATCGAAATTCGACGTACTCCACGCCAAGTTCGCTTCACCGAGCGAAATCGCCTTGAAATGAGACGAATCGTCGGGGTCTACCCACATGACGATGCCTTCGACAGTCAACGCGGTATTCAATATGGACGACGTGGTGCCGTTGGAGTAGTAATAATCGCCTACCGACACCGCTACCGGCGGCCCTTCGGTCCCGATCTCGCCGATGGTGTTTCCGTTCACCGACCAGTCGGCGGTGGAGACGGTCGAGGCGACCCGGACGCTCCCGGCGTCGAAAACCAGCGTCACGGTGTGGGTCATGCCCGCGGCGAAACCCTTGTCCGCCGCGCCGTCGCGCAGCTGCACCGCGACCTCCACGCCGGAGGTCTTCTTTTCGCTGTATATCTTCAGTTTGACGGGCGCGGTACCGCTCACGGCCGGGGCAAACATGCCGCCTGCGCAGAGCTGGTTCGTGGCATTGAGCGTCACGGCGGAAAATGCCGTCTGGCAGTCGGCCTGCGAGAGCGCAAGGGCCGTACTGCCCGAAAACGCCATCGTCCGGTCGGCATAGGTGTAGGTCGCCGCGTCAGCCGTTTCGAGCAGTTCGATCTTCGTAATTTTGCCCCACGAGGCCTGCACGGCGCCCAGCGGCCGCAGGGCGTCGGCCGTGCAGTTCACTTTCAGGCATGCCAGCACATGGTCGAAGACCATGCCCGTGGTCACGGGAGCCGTATAGCGGCCCGCGCTCCACGCCTCGGTCGTGAGGAGAATATCCTGCGTGCCGCCTGCGGAGATCGTCCACGAGGTCCGGTCGGCGCTTTGGGTGCCCGCGGGATGGAAGCCCGTAAACCAGGCGTTGGCGTCGGTGAGGGCATAGTTCTGCGCCGTGCTGAAATTCGACAGCGTGCCGTCGGCCGCCCGGTCGGCGGTGATGCAGGCGGCTCCCGCGAAGCTCGCCGGGGCCGTGTCCGAAGCATCGTCCAGCCGCAGCAGCACCAGTCCCGTCTGCGCCTGGCTGCCCAGGACGACACCGCGGGTCTGCGGGTCGGATGCGTCCGTCCGGACCGCCTGCGGAGACGCTCCCGAGGCCGCCGACGCGGCCGCCGGAGCGGCGGTCCCTGCAATCGCGGCCGTGATGCGGATGCGTCCGTCAGCCGGAATGCCGGGAGCCTCGTCCTTCGTGCAGGAGGCCGCCGCCGCAAGGATCAGCAAGGGTAAAAAAATCCGTTTCATCGCTTTATCACTTTGTTTTTATCGTTTCATTTGTTCGGAAACCCCGCTCCCGCCGCTACAACGGCTGGATTTCCCTGACGCATCGGAGCGTCGTTGCATAGGTCTTTCCAGAGGTATCGACAGAACCATCATATATATTGATATATACGTAGTTGGCAGCGTCCTCCTCCGTACCGCACATGTAAGACAGGTCTCCAGAATAGATGTTGCCGCCTGCCGCCGTACACAATGTACTGAATGCATCATAGGAAAGAGCGGATAAATCATAATTGCAATAGTCATCCCATGTTACCGGAGCGACGCCGTAGGCGGTACACATGAAATACTGCACTTCATTCACCGCAGGCAGGAACCAGCCTGTTCCCAGCCGGTCGCAATATTCGAAAGCCGGGAAATCAGCTATGGTCTTGCCCGTCGTATTGGCCGAAGCGTCGGCGAGCCAGCGGCCCAGAATCTCCCGGTTGGCTTCGCCGCTCTGACGGGCCAAAGCGCGGGCGTCGTTAGTAACTCCGTCATCCCGGATTCCGGCATAGGCGCCCACGCCGACATCGAATTCCGACGTACTCCAGGCCAAATCGAGTTCCGGTTCGTACAGCGAGACCACCTTGAAATGCGCGGGATCGTTCGGGTCCACCCAGATAACGATACCTTCGGCAGTTTTGGCGTCGTCGAGCGCTGTGGACGTGGTGCCGTCGGAATAGTAGTAGTCCCTCACGGCAGGCATCGGCGGGTGGATTTCACGGACGCAGCGGACTGATTTTCTGTCACTTTTCAGAGCGGAAACGACTGATCCGTCATCGTATATGTACCATGCGGAATCCGAATCCACTTCCGTAGCACTCCAATAAACATCGGGGGTGAACGCCGTAAATCCGGGCGTCTTTTCCAGCTCCGTTCTGTTCAGGTACACCCACATCAGCTCGCTCTGCCGCGGCAGCCGCCAGCCGCCTCCGTCCGTCGTCTTGTCCAGACACGCTTTCCGCGCATCGTCCCAAATCATCGTCGCCACTCCCGCTGACAATTCATCCTCCTTGGCCACCTCCAGCTTCGGATATGGCTTCTCCTGCATTATATAAGGTGTCTCTTCCGCATAACTGCCGTTGCCGCCGTCGGCACTGCCGCCCGCCACCGTGCCCTTCCAACCGTTGTAGCTCTGCGTGCCGGGACCCTGAATATCGAAGTATGAGTCGAAAAATTCGCCCCTCTTCACTATATGCGGATAGTCCCAGTACAGGAATCCTTCCGAAGGCGCCGGGATGGAGTATGCGCCGTCGCCGACGCCCGTCGTGCCGCCGTAGCCCGCACTCCAGGGCGTGATCGTCGTAGCAGTCACGGCGATCTCCGCAGGCAGGGCCCCGAACGTAAGGGTGACCTTGTGCGTGAGCCCGCGCACGAAATCCTTCGGTGTGCCCGAATCCGCGAGCTGCACGGAAACGTCTTTTCCGGCGGGAAGTTTCTCGGTGTACACTTTCAGCCGGACCACTCCCGCACTCGGCGGATACATACCCGCGGCAAGGACCGTATTGTCTTTGGTCAGCTCGTGGCTCCGGCCTTCGAACCGGGCCGAATAGTCGGCCGTCCACAACGGGAGCGTCCCGACCGCACCGTAGGCAAGCGTATTGTCGGCATAGGTGTAGGTCGCGGTCGCCGGCGAGGTGAGCAGTTCGATTTTGGTGATTTCGCCCCACGTCTGCCGCACGACCGTTTCGGACTCCGCGGCGTCCACCGTGCAGACGACCTGCAGCTGCGCCAAAGCATGTTCGAGGGTCATGG
>CAKVKI010000341.1 GCA_934754975.1 uncultured Alistipes sp.
GAGGAAGTATTCACCCTTGCCGATGCCGATGGCCATCGGGCTGCTCTGGCGCGCCGCGATGATCTCGTCGTGGTTATCCTTCTCGACCACGGCGATGGCATAGGCGCCGACCACCTGACGGAGCGCCTGCTGCACGGCTTCGAGCAGCGAACAGGTGTTGGTCGAGCGGATATATTCGATCAGGTTCACCAGCACTTCCGAATCGGTGCTGCTGCGGAACGTATAGCCGTTCTCTTCGAGCGCATCTTTCAGCACCCGGTAATTTTCGATGATCCCGTTGTGTATCAGGGCGATATTCTCCGATTCGGAGTAGTGGGGATGGGCGTTGGCGTCGTTCGGAACGCCGTGCGTCGCCCAGCGCGTGTGCGCTATGCCGATATTTCCCCCGAGGTCTTTGCCCGCGAGGAAATGTTCGAGGTCCGAGACCTTGCCTTTGCATTTGTAAACATTAAGCGCACCGTTCTTATCGACCATCGCCACACCCGCGCTGTCGTAACCGCGGTATTCCAACCGGTGCAAACCTTTCAACAGAACCGGACAGGCTTCGCGCCCGCCGACATATCCTACAATCCCACACATTCTCTCATTTGGCGCGGGTCCGGCGAATCCTACTCTTAGCATAATCTGCAGGCCGTACCGCTATGAAATCCGCCGAACCCGCGTTACGGCGCCTTGACGACGCCCGATTCCATACGATACCGACCCTGAATTCCCTCTCTTCCGAGGCAATCCCGCCGCCCACGCGCCGGAACAGCCTGCAATACCCCCGCCGGGCCGTCGCACCGGCAGGGAGAGGAGTTGGGTTTCACGACGCTCCGGCCTTCTGCCGGACCGCCTTTGATTCCATCCCGTCAAAAATAAGAAAATAGTTTAAAAACGCTGTTCCGGCGGGATAAAATAAGAAAAAAGCACCAAAATTGGTGCTTAAATGACATATTTCAGAATCTCCCGGACGAGCGTTTCATTGCCCGCGGCCTGCGACACTCCGCGGTCCGGCCTGAAGTCCGTAACGACGCCCCCGGCCTCCCGGACGATCAGGTTTGCGGCGCATACGTCCCACTCGTGCAGGTCCAGTTCCCAATAGCCGTCCAGAAGTCCCGCGGCGACGCAGCTCAGGTCATAGGCCGCCGACCCCAGCCGCCGCACATCCCGCACGTAGGGGATGATGCGCGCGACGTTGTCGCTGTTGTTGTCCGGATTGACGTCCTTGTCGTACGGAAATCCGGTGGCGATGACCGACGTGGCGAGGGTCTGCTTGGCGGAGACATGCAACTGCTTCACCTCGCCTGAGCGGCTCTTCATGTAAGCCCCGCCGCCTTTCGACGCCCAGAACAATTCGTCCAGGTAGGGCGCATAGACAACCCCCGCGATCGTTTCGCCCTTGTATTGCAGGGCGATCGAAACCGAGAAAACCGGAAGTCCCTGACTGTAGTTCGTCGTGCCGTCGAGCGGATCGACCACCCAGCGCCAGTCGCTTCCGGCACGGCCCATCGAACCGCCCTCCTCGCCCAGTATCTCATGGTCGGGCCAGCGTTCCAGAATCGCGGCGGCGATGTAAGCTTCGCTCTCCTTGTCGGCGCGCGTAACGACGTCATAGACATTGGATTTCGTACGGATCGCCAGATCGTCGCCCCGAAAATAGGCGAGCTGGATCTTCCCGGCGCCTTCGGCGAGCGGAAAGATGAAATCGAGAAATTCCTGATACATGGCCGTGCGCTAGTTCTCTTCCGCGAAATACTTGTAAAACAGCGGAATGGTCTCCACGCCCTTGTAGAACTGTTCGAGTCCGTAGCTCTCGTTGGGCGAGTGGATTGCGTCTTCGGCCAGTCCGAAGCCGATCAGCAGCGACTTGATGCCCAGAATCGACTCGAACCCGCTGATGATCGGAATCGAACCGCCCGAATAGAAGGGCAGGGGTTTCTTGCCGAAACTCTCCGCCACGGCCTTTTCCGCCGCCTTGTAAGCGGGCATGTCGGTCGGCGCGACGTAGGGCATGCCGCCGTGCAGCGACTTGACCGTGACCTTCACGCTCTTGGGAGCGATCGATTTGAAATATTTTTCGAACAGTTTGCTGATTTTGCGGTAATCCTGATTCGGCACCAGCCGCATCGAAATCTTGGCCGACGCCTTGGACGGAATCACCGTCTTGGTCCCCTCCTCGATATAGCCGCCCCAGATGCCGTTCACGTCGAGCGACGGACGCACGCCCGTACGTTCGAGCGTCGTGTAGCCCGCTTCACCCTCCACGTCGCCGATCGAGAGCGATTTCTTGTAGTCCGCGAGACTGAACGGCGCCTTGTTGAAGGCCTTGCGCTCGGCCGGAGTGAGTTCGCGCACGTCGTCGTAGAAGCCGGGAATCGTCACACGCCCCTCCGCATCGACCAACTGCGCCACCAGGCGCGTCAGCACGTTGGCGGGATTGGCGACCGCACCGCCGAACAGCCCCGAATGCAGGTCCTTGTCGGGTCCCGTCACCTCGACTTCCATGTAAGCTAAACCCCGCAAACCACATGTAATAGAAGGCGTTTCCATCGAGATCATCGAAGTGTCCGATACCAATATTATATCGGCTTTAAGCATCTTTTTGTTCTGCTCGCAGAATTTGTAGAGACTCGGCGAGCCGATTTCTTCCTCGCCCTCCAGCATGAATTTCACGTTGCAGGGCAGACACTCCTCGGCGCACATCGCCTCGAACGCCTTGGCGTGCATCCAGAGCTGGCCCTTGTCGTCGTCGGCGCCGCGGCCCCAGATCCGGCCGTCCCGGATGACCGGTTCGAACGGCTCGGTCCGCCATTCGCTGCGCGGATCGACGGGCATCACGTCGTAGTGGCCGTACACCAATACGGTTTTGGCTTTGGGATCGACCGTCTTCTCGGCGTAAACCACCGGATTGCCCTCGGTGGGAAACACTTCGGCATGGTCGGCGCCCGCTTTCACGAGCGCTGCGGCCAGCCATTCGGCGCACCGCGTCATGTCGGGCCGATGTTCGCTCTGCGCGCTGATCGAAGGAATGCG
>CAKVKI010000342.1 GCA_934754975.1 uncultured Alistipes sp.
CCATCGGGAAGGCGTCCTGACCGGGCAGCTCTTCCAGGCGGTTCGACATCTCGCGCAGCGCCTGCGCCCAGCGCGAAGTCGAGTCGGCCATTACCAGCACCTTGAGTCCCATCGAGCGGTAGTATTCGCCGATGGCCATACCCGTATAAACCGACGCCTCACGTGCTGCAACGGGCATGTTCGACGTATTGCAGATGATGATCGTACGCTCCATGAGCTTGCGGCCCGTATGGGGATCGACCAGTTCGGGGAACTCTTTGAAGATTTCGACCACCTCGTTGGCGCGTTCGCCGCAGGCCACCATGATGATGATGTCGGCGTCGGCCTGCTTGGAAATGGCATGCTGAAGCACGGTCTTGCCGGCGCCGAAAGGTCCGGGAATAAAGCCCGTACCGCCTTCGGCCATCGGATTGAAGGTGTCGATGGCGCGCACGCCCGTCTCCATCATGCGCGAGGGGCGCGGCTTCTCGACGTAACAGCGCACAGCCTGCTTCACGGGCCATTTCTGGACCATCGTGACCGCATGTTCGCGGCCCTCCTCGTCGGTCAGGACGGCGATTTTGTCCGTCACCTTGTATTTGCCGGCCGCCGCCACGCTCTTGACCGTATAGTTATCGGTCATCGTGAAGGGGACCATGATTTTATGGCTCACCCACTGCTCCTTGACTTCGCCCAGCCACGATGCGGAGGTAACCTTGTCGCCCGCCTTGGCCAGCGGAGCGAACTCCCACTCGGCATCGAAGTCGATCGGGTCGGTGATCGAACCGCGCTCGATGAACAGGCCGTCCATCTTTTCGAGGTCGTTCTGCAAACCGTCGTAGTTGCGCGACAAAAGTCCCGGCGCAAGCGTCACCTCGAGCATATGCCCCTCGAACTCGACCTTGTCGCCGATCTTGAGTCCGCGGGTGCTGTCAAAAACCTGGACATAGGCGCTGTCGCCTACGACCTTGATGACCTCGGCCATCATCTTGGTATCTCCCGCATACACATAGCATATCTCGTTCTGGCCTACTGCTCCGTCGGCCTTGACGATCACGATGTTGGAGATGATACCGTTTACACGTCCTGTAGTTTTCATGAATATTCGTTTAGTTTCTTATTTTTCATTTTTCCGGCCCCGGCGCCGCACGGTCCGCACTTTACGGCAGACCCGAATCGCTCCTGCCGCAGAGACCGACGTGGAATCGGACCTGCGGCGGCGCACCGGCCGCATATGCCGCGCGGCGGCTATATCTTATTCACCAGTTCCCGGCCGTCCAGTTCGGCCATCAGGCGGTCGAACATCTCACGGCCGCGCACGGCATCCAGCTGCGTCCAGCGGGCCACGATATTGACGCGCGCCAGGTACGACAGGATGGTGTTGATGTCGAAATAGTCGAACGTCGCCAGTTCGGCGGCTTCGTTCCAGCGGATCAGGTCGATCTTATGCTCCTTCTCGACCAGATTCGCCTCGTCGTTCACGGCGGCGATCACGGCGTCGATGTAGGGCAGTTCGCCCCGCAGTCCGAAATCGGCGGCCGAACTGCGTTCCAGCTGTTCGACCACGTCGCCCCCGCCGACGGTCACCTCTTCGACCGAACGGCCCGTGCCGCGGGCCGTCACGGCGGCCGTCACGTTGCGCAGGGTGCGGTCGAACTCCGACCACTCGCGCAGGAAACGGCTTTTGGCATGGCTGCAGGTGGCGTAATAGGCGTCGAACAGCGCGGTTTCGAAGCGCTGCGCCGTATCGACCTCTTCGGCGTCCTCCCCCTCCGGATCGGCATAGGCGCGCAGCACGCGGGCCACGGCGGCAGGCAGGCGCTTCGGAGCCTGCACCTCCTCTTCCAACTCCTCACGCGAGAGGTTGCCCAGCGGATTGTGCGCCGAGCGCCCCGCACGCAGCGAAGCGATATTTTCACAGTCGTAGTAGTCGTACAGCAGGCGCACCTGGGCCGCATCCGAAGCCGAGACCCCGTCGAGAATCTCCCCGACGATGGCTTTGGCATCGAAACCCTTGGTGTCGGCCTCGAGGGAGTACTCCTTCAGCCCGGCTACCAGACAATAATATTCCGTTGCGAACATACGCGTTACGCCTTAAACAGCATATCGGAAACTTTCTCGCGCAGGTATTCGCCCAGCAGGGCGTCGAAATCGGCGTCGGAGAACGAGATGTAGTAGCCGCCGTCCCTGGCGCCCACCTTGAAGCCCGTCTTCACCTCCTTGGAATAACCCACTTCGATGCCGGCGGCCAGCAATTCCTGGGCGCTCTTGCCGAAGGCTGCGTCAAGCTTCGCACGGTCGGCTTCGGGCAGCAGCGCCTTCAGCTCCACCTTGCCGGCGGCGGCGCCGTTCCAGTTTTTGGCGACCGACAACAGCATCTCCCTGATGAACGCGGGGTCCAGAGCAGCTTCCTTGACGCCTGCGGCCGTACTCTTGGCGACGATCATCGCGGCGATCTCCGACTTGATCTTCGCGGCGGCCTGCTTGCCGGCGAGCGAGATCTCGGTCATCGTATTCTTCCCGACGTCCTCGGCTTTGTCCTGCGCCTTCTTAACGATATCCTCGGCCTGGGCGCGGGCTTCGGCGACGATCTTCGCCGCCTCTTTCTTAGCCTCGGCGACCAGGCGGTCGGCTTCGGCGCGCCCTTTCTCCAGCCCCTCGTCGTAGAGCTTCTGAGTCAACTGTTGAAGTTTGTTTTCCATAGTGTTATTTAGTTTTAATTATTGTTTTTCATTTTACGAACACAAATATATAAAAGATTATTATACAAACAGCGGCGCACCGCGACAATTTGTCCTTTTTTGACAAGAATAGAGAACAAAAGGAAGAAGTACGCGCCGCAGAATCCCATTGCATATAAAGCCCGGAAACATGCCGCCGCACAATTCGCACAGCGGTATGACGCCCGGCGGGAAGGGACGGATTCCGGCCTGTTTTTCCAGCCGTCGCAGACGGCGGCCAAAACCTCCGGCGGAATCCCGCGCAGTTCCGAATAACGCCGCTCGCCCCCGGAACCCATACTGTTTCCGGGGGCG
>CAKVKI010000343.1 GCA_934754975.1 uncultured Alistipes sp.
GGACTACGCCCTGCTCGTAGAGGTTCTTCACGCGGTCATAGGTCTTGCGCGCCAGTTCCAGTCCGGCCTGCGCTTTCTCCCACATGTTCATGGCCGCTTCGATCTGCTGGATGCGGGCGCCGGCGAGGGCGGCCTGGTCCAGCGCCGCGGCCGCGCTCTTGACCGCTTCGGCCTGCTGGAGCTTGGCTTCCAGCTCGGGCGTCGAGAGCGTGTAGAGCAGCTGCCCCTTCTCCACGCGGTCGCCCTGCTCGACTTTCATGTCGTCGATGCGGCCCGGGACTTTCGACGAGGCCTTGTAGGTCGTACACTCCACCGTGCCCTGAATCAGCGTCGGGGTCGATCTGCGGAGGTACCAGCTGATCAGTACGACCGATGCGATGATGACCGCCGCGGCCGCGATGATTCCAATGATGTTGCTGCGTTTCATATTTTTCGGTTTTTATTTTTTATCGAACAGGATGGGCCGTGCGTCGATGCGGCGCGCATAGGCCGGAAATTCGTCGCTGATGCCTGCGGTTTCGAGCAGCTGCGCCAGCAGCAGGTCGAAATTATAGGCCGCCTGCAGGCGTTCGGCGCGCACTCCCGCGAGGTTCAGCTCGGCGTCGATCAGGTCCGACGACGAACTCATGCCTTCGAGGAATGCGGCGTTTTTCATGCGGAGGTACTCCTCGGCGAAATTCAGCGACGCGTCGATCGAGGTCATCTGGTTGCGGTAGTTCATCATCTGGTTGTAGAGCTTCTCGACCAGCACCGAGATATCCTTGCCGGCCTTGTTCTGCAGGGCGCCGACGCGGCGTACGGTCTGTTTGGCGGCCGAATATTTGTATTCGCGGTTCAGGCCGTCGAAAATCTTGATATTGACCCCGACGCCCACGGCCCAGCGGGGCACGATGCCCGAAACCTGGTAGTTGTAGAACGAACCGCCGCCGATGGCCGCTACCTGAGGCAGAAAGTCGGCGCGCTGGACGCGAACGCCCTCCTCGGCCAATTGGCGCTTGAGCGAAACCTGGTTGAGCAGTGGATTGCGGTCCTGCGCCAGATCCTGATAATATTCCAGGTCCTCGATTTTGTCGATCATGAACATCGACGTCACGGGCTGCCATGCGTTATCGCGTCCCAGCGTGTTCGAGAGTGCGCTGGCGATGGTTTCGGCCTGCAGCTGGGCATTGGCCAGCTCGCGCTCGGCTTCGGCCATCTTGAATTCGACGTAGAGCCGTTCGCTTTGGGCGATCATGCCGTTCTTTTCGAGGGCTACGGCGTCTTTGAGGTGGCGGCGTACGCCGTCCACGACCTGCCGGCGCACTTCTACGACCTGCATGGCGAGCGCAAGGCCGAAGTAGCGTTCCACCAGTTCGGAAATCAGGGCGTTGCGCGTCTGGTTGCCCTGTTCCGCGGCGGTGCGCTCGTTGATGCGCGCGGCGCGGTTGGCGGCGTTGATCTTGCCGCCCATCCAGATCGGCATGGTTACCTCGCCGCCCACGAAACCCAGGCTCTGGTCCTGCACTTTGAGGAACCAGTCGGCGTTCATCAGCGGATTGAGCAGGCCGTTGATCGAAGGAATCGCTTCGGGCGGAATCAGTCCGCTGCCCAGTATCTGTCCCGCGAAGTTCTTGGCGGGACCCTTCATCTCGTTGAAGTCGAATCCGATGTCCTTGCCCAGATAGGCATAGGCGCCTGTGACGCTGATTTTGGGCATGCGCAGGCCGATGGCCGCGCGGCGCTCCTGCGTCGCGGCCTTCTCTTCGAACTCGGCCGCTTTCATCGCGGGATTTTCCGTGAGGGTGACGGCGATCGCTTCGTCGAGCGAAAGCGTCTGCTTGACCTCCTGCGCAGACAGCGGGACGACCGATGCGAATATTGTCGCCGTAAGAGCTATTCCGACTGCTATTTTCATATTAATCAACACGTTTATGGAGCAAATATATAAGTTATCCCGATATGTTGGGCGATTTTCCGGTAAAAGAGGCCAATTTTAGGCCCTTATGGACACAATTTGCGCCGGTTTCAGCGCTTCAGATGGGCGTTGGCTTCCCATACGCCGCCAGCCAGCGCCGGATAGACCCGCACATCGACGCCCGCTTCGCGCAGGGTGAGCGCCCCGCGGCAGCAGACGAAGCAGCCGGGTTCGTAGAGCGCGAAGACGGCGCGGGCGAATCCGTATTTCAGCAGGAGCTGCGTACAGCTTTCCGGTTCGCTGGCCCGCTGCGAACAGGGTTCCATCGAGGAGTACATCGCCGCTCCGCGGAGCGGCGCTCCGGCGGCCAGCGCCTTGGCGATGGCTTCCTGCTCGGCATGGTGCGTCGGCGAGGTTTCGTGCGTGTGCCCTGCAAAGATCCGGCCGTCGGCTGCGACCACGACCGCGCCGACACAGTAAGACGTGGCGCTGGGCGTACATTTGCGGCCTTGGTCCACCGCCTGCTGCAGATAACGCAGGTCTTCGGCCGAGGTGTCGGGATGCAGCGTGTAGGTCGTGACCTCCATGCCGCCCAGGTTTTCGCGGGTCTGCGGAGTGCGCTCCGGCGGTGCGAAGCCGAATTTCGCGCCGCCGTTCGCGCCGAGTCTCAGCTTCGGATTGACGGCCAGCCGCAGGGTGTCGGCCATGCCTTCGCCGAGGAACATGCGGAGGACCGCCGCCCCTCCCTCGACCATCAGCCGTTCGATGCCCCGCTTCTCCAGCTGGGTGACGATCAGCTTTGCCGTAATTGGTTCTTTAGTTGATATAACCGTTGCAATATCTTGTAAACCATTTATTTCATGCGGTGAAAAAATATAACGCTCCGCTTCGCCTTGGGTGAAGAAACGCAGGCCGGACGAAAGGCTGCCCGTGCCGGTTAGCGTCACTTTGGCGATATCGGGCGGCAGCCCCTGGTCCCCGCGTCGTGCGCGGACCTCTTCGTCGCGCACGAGCAGCGACGGGTCGTCGCGCCGCAGGGTTTCGGCGCCGACCAGAATGGCGTCGTGCGCCGCGCGCAGACGGTAAACCTC
>CAKVKI010000344.1 GCA_934754975.1 uncultured Alistipes sp.
CCCAAAGGTTTCCGGTCTATCTCTTTCGTAAAGCATAAGGGAGGCATACGCTTCTGCCACTGCAACGAACCCATCAGAATGTGGCAATATCGCACAACTTGCTTCTTACCTATTCTGTTGTTAGGCATCCTTCCGCTTTTGTACGGCATGGCAACAGGGAGCTATTATTTCACATTATTCGGAACATTCTTACTTATCGGTAGCATAGACGACATCTGCATCCTCTGGAAACTGCGTTCATTCGGCAAAGATGCATTCATCAACGACTGTTCACAGGAGTTGCATTTCCATATATGGTAATGTCAGGATCGTGCCGGAAAATAAAGAGTAAACTCACTGAAACGGCCTTCTTCACTCTCCACTTCAACCCTGCCCTCATGTGCCAGCATCACTTGCTGCACATAGTTCAAACCTAAGCCAAAGCCTGTGGCTCCCCCTTTACTACTGCGTGCTGCCGCCGCAGAGCGTTCAAAGCGATTGAAGATACGCGACTGGTCTTTCAAGGAGATACCCAACCCGTTATCGCATACTTTAATTTTGCAGACTCCCCTCTCCGACTCACAGATTATATCTATTTTCACCTCTTCACAAGAATACTTGATCGCATTGTCCAATAAGTTTCCCAGCACTTCACGCAGGCAGAAAGCATCCGCATAGACCGTCTCACAGCGATGATAAACCGTATTGAATTCCACCCTCTTACCGGCTTTCAGAGAAATCTTCGCAACCAGATCATCGAGCAAGGGGCGCAGGGCGACTTCTTCCTTATGCAACTCCAAATGCCCTTCGTCCAATTGTGTCAGCATCAATACCCTGTTCGATAAAGCCAGTAGATGCTCGCTTTCTTCCGTCATCACCCGTCGGTATTTCTCTTCTTTTTCAGGCTTATCCGCCAGTTTCCCCCCTGCCAGCACATGTGCCGCCATCAGTATGGAGTTCAACGGAGACTTCATATCATGAATCATAGCGTAAGTAAAGTCTTTCTGAAACTGCTCCAGGCGATGTTGCATCCGAAGCACTTTCACCTGACCGAAGATACAATCGAGCATCACCAGGAATGTAATCCATAGGGGCAACAAAAGATACCAGATAGAAGTCGCCACATAACGATAAGGGTTCTTCACAACTCCCTGCACGCAAAGCGTACTGTCTTCCTTCAACGGTATAAACCGGGAAGTATAGTCACCGTACTTCACAGAAGTATATCCTACCTGTGCAACCGTACTGTCCGAAGGATAGCGGAACTGACGGATTCCACTGCGTGATTTCATTCCCAACCGGCTGAGATATCCGGCAAAGGCAGAATCCAGATACTGGAAATTCATCTCTACTCCTTCCAAGTGTTTCTGCATAATCAAAGCTGCACGAAGACGGTAATTTTGATCAATCGTATTGTGCGTATGCACCACATACAATATATTTATAGTATACTCTGCCTCTTTTCCTTTTAAATATTCTCTTTGCTCTTCGGCAAAAGGCGACTCGCTCCTTTTTATCCGTTCTTCAGATTCTCTGTTTTCTCCGAGTTGCGAGCGGAACAAAGGATAACGGTTATACATCACTTCATCATAAAAAGCAGCCTCAAAACAGTCATTCACCTGATAAACCGTCTCACGGGCAGCCGTACGATACAAATAAACGAACCAGGCCACCATCAACAAACAGCTGGCCAGCAGACTGATTATAAAGAATATCTTGAAAGAGTGCTGCTTATGCGCCTGCCTTTTCCATTCTTCTTCTTTGGCAGCGGAGAGTGTTTCTTCCGTCATATCCAGAATATGCTTACCCGATGTTTCTATCTCTTCCCACCGTTGTTCGGGAATCCGGCTACGCACTTCACCTATCGGCTGTCTCATTTTCTCCGCCAAAGTATAGAAGGCAGAACGTTGTTCTTCAATGCCCCGCCGTTGGCTGATGATATACTTCATCTGTTGCGCCCAACTATAAATAAGAAAAGCGGTCAGCAACAAAGTAGGAAGAAACAAGAAGAATACATCTTTTACAAGCGGAAGGAAAGGGGCGATAATAGCCGCTTCTATAGCTTCCCCTTTCTTTTCATTTAGCCATGCAGTATCGGAGACCACTGTCTTGAAACGCCTGTAGGCAGAATACTGGCTATGGTCTTCAGCCGCATCAATCCACACGGTCCGGTCTATATTCTTCCATTTCAGTTTCTTTTCCAACGTCCTTTCCATCTCATCCAGAGGTATCGTCACCTGATAAACATCTTGCAGGAAAGAAGCGGCCTGTTGATATCCCAGAAAAACTTCATTATCCATAGGTCTATTCTCATCTTTAGGTATGTACGAATAGAAAGGAATGGTATAGTCGGGAAAGGGCAGGTTGTTGATTTGATTATCTACCGTCTCTATAAAAGCCTGCCGGAAACATTCGTCCAGTGTACGTTTGGCTTCTTTCTTATAACTGTCATAGGCATACATCATCCCTCCCAATTGTATCACTACAACGAGAAACAGTCCAACAATAGAAAGGATGTAAAGGGAACGGAGCTTCATCTTATCATTATTTTGGGGACAAAGATAGCGTTTTCAGCATCCATTTCCATACAGGAAGAACACGAATCGTATATTCACCCGCATTTATTTCTTCCTCTTCATAAAGACAGTTTATTTAATTTCTTTCTTTCCGGAAAAGATAAAAATACAAAATACTTTCTTTTTGAAAAAGAAACATCTGATAAATTATGAAAAAAGCCTATTATCCTATCATTTCAGCACCTTCCCCCGGGTACGGATTTGGTAAGATACAAAGCCATATTTGCAGTTAATACAATCACCGGAATTTCTGTGTTAACCTAATGATAACATTGCGATAACATTCCATCCCGCACCCTTGCCCTATCTTTGCAACATCGAATGAAACAAAAATGTATAACTTAAAAAATAAAATCATTATGAAAGCTTTAGTATTATCAGTAGTATTCGCATTGACATCAGTAGTA
>CAKVKI010000345.1 GCA_934754975.1 uncultured Alistipes sp.
ACACGGCCTTGTCGAACATCGACAGTGCGTCGCGCATACCGCCGTCGGCTTTCTGCGCGATGAGGTTCAGCGACTCTTCGTCGGCCGTGATGTTCTCCTGGCCGGCGATGTATTTGAGGTATTCGACGCTGTCCTCGACGCGGATGCGGTTGAAGTCGTAAATCTGGCACCGCGAGAGGATGGTCGGAATGATCTTGTGTTTTTCGGTCGTCGCCAGGATGAAGATCGCGTGTGCGGGCGGCTCCTCGAGCGTCTTGAGGAAGGCGTTGAAGGCCGCGGCCGAGAGCATGTGGACCTCGTCGATGATGAATACCGAGTAGCGGCCCACCTGCGGGATGATGCGCACCTGCTCGATCAGCGTGCGGATGTCCTCCACCGAGTTGTTCGATGCGGCGTCCAGCTCGTGGATGTTCAGCGAACGTCCCTCGTTGAACGAGCGGCACGATTCGCACTCGTTGCAGGCTTCGGCTCCCGTGGGGCTCAGGCAGTTGATGGCCTTGGCGAAGATGCGGGCGCAGGTGGTCTTGCCCACGCCGCGGGGACCGCAGAAGAGGTAGGCATGGGCCAGCTGTGCGCGCTCGATGGCATTTTTGAGCGTCGAGGTAATATGTTTCTGCCCGACGACCGAGGCGAAGGTCGCGGGGCGGTATTTGCGTGCGCTGACGATAAAATCACTCATAGTTCCGCAAAGATAAGAAATATGAACGAAGATTTAAAAATTCGGAATTAAAATTTGTCCCCGCGGCACACCCTGCGGCATTACCCGCGGCACACCGGCGCGGACCTCCGCCGTGCCTGCCGTCGCCAAAACCCGAAATTACCGCTCCCGATCCGGTCCGCGCCGTTTTCCGCAGAGCCGGAACCCGTTCGTTCCGTATTTACATTCCGCTTCCGGGGTTTCGCAGTCCCGCCAATTTGACAGTGCGCTGTGACAAAAGATGACACAATGGCCGGAAAATGAGGTTGGCAGGCGTTTTGCGGATATCGGCAGTGAATGGTTTGCGTCTGCAATCCGGCCGCAATGCGACAAGTCCCCGCCGTGGTGGGGATTTAGGGGTGGGTCAGACCTGCATGCGCGGCGGAACGCCGCGAATTGCGGCCGGCTGCAGCGAACCATCGGACCGTGTGAAATTTAACTTTACGAATTATGAATATAAACACATTAACCATCAAAGCGCAGGAGGCGTTGCAGGCAGCGTTGAACCTTGCGCGGGAGCGCGGACAGCAGGCTGTCGAGCCGCTCCATCTGCTCGCGGTGCTGATCCGCGAGGACGATTCGCTGGCCACGTTCCTGCTGGGACGCGTCGGCGTGAACGTGCGCGGACTGCGCGACGAAACCCAGCGCGCCGTCGATTCCCTGCCGCGGGTCGAGGGCGCCGGCGAACAGTTCTTTGCGCAGGAGACCTCGAAGGTGATCCAGCGCGCCGTGGATTTCACCAAGAACTTCGGCGACAAATACGCCTCGGTCGAACACCTCCTGCTGAGCCTCGTGGCCGAGCGCGGACAGTCGGCCGATATCCTCAAGCGCAACGGCGCCACCGAGAAGGAGCTTCTTGAGGCGATCCGCATCTTCCGCAAGGGCGCGACGGTCGATTCGCAGACCGCCGAACAGCAGTTCGACGCGCTGGGCAAGTATGCCGTCAATCTCAACGAACAGGCCCGCTCGGGCAAACTCGACCCAGTGATCGGCCGTGACGAGGAGATCCGGCGCGTACTGCAGATCCTTTCGCGCCGCACCAAGAACAACCCGATTCTGGTCGGCGAAGCCGGCGTAGGCAAGACCGCCATCGCCGAGGGCATCGCCCACCGTATCGTGGACGGCGACGTGCCCGAAAACCTGAAATCGAAGATAATTTACTCGCTCGACATGGGCGCCCTTATCGCAGGCGCCAAGTATCAGGGCGAATTCGAGGAACGGCTGAAAACCGTCGTGCAGGAGGTCGTCGCCAGCGAAGGCGAGATACTGCTGTTCATCGACGAGATTCACACCCTTGTCGGCGCGGGCAAGTCGTCCGGCGCGATGGACGCCGCCAATATCCTCAAACCCGCGCTCGCGCGGGGCGACCTGCGGACCATCGGCGCCACGACGCTCGACGAGTATCAGAAATACTTCGAGCAGGACAAGGCCCTCGAACGCCGTTTCCAGAAAGTAATGGTCGATGAGCCGACGCAGGAGGACGCCATTTCGATCCTCCGCGGACTGAAAGACCGTTACGAGAACCACCACCAGGTCCGCATCAAGGACGAAGCGATCGTCGCCGCCGTCGAACTTTCGACGCGTTATATCACCTCGCGTTTCCTGCCCGACAAGGCGATCGACCTGGTGGACGAAGCGGCTTCGCGGCTGCGTCTGGAGATGAACTCCGTGCCCGAGGAGATCGACACCCTCGACCGGCGCGTGCGCCAGCTCGAAATCGAGCGCGAAGCCATCCGCCGTGAGAAGGACAAGGAGCGTGTGGAGCAGCTCACCAAGGAGATCGAAGAGCTGAAGTCCCGGGACGCCGAGATGCGTGCCAAATGGCAGGGTCAGCGCGACCTGCTGAAGAAGATTCAGTCGAACAAGGACAAAATAGAGCATCTGAAAATCGAAGCCCAGCAGGCCGAGCGGCAGGGCGATTACGGCAAGGTGGCCGAAATCCGCTACGGCAAGATTCAGGAGGCCGAAAAAGAGATCGCCGCCTTTCAGGAGGAATACAAACTGGCGGCGGCCAACGGCTCGATGATCAAGGAGGAGGTCGATGCGCAGGATGTCGCCGAGGTGGTGTCGCGCTGGACGGGTATCCCCGTGACGCGCATGCTGGCTTCCGAGCGCGAGAAACTGCTGCACATGGAGGACGAGCTGCACAGGCGCGTCATCGGCCAGGAGCAGGCCATCGCCGCCATCTCCGACGCCGTGCGCCGTTCGCGCGCCGGGCTGAACGACCCGCGCAAGCCGATCGGATCGTTCATCTTCCTCGGC
>CAKVKI010000346.1 GCA_934754975.1 uncultured Alistipes sp.
GTTGGCGTACATCAGCGCGAGTTCCGAAAGACGGGGCAGTCGCCAGTCGCTGAATCCGCCGCCGCTGTAGGACCGGCACATGTCGAATGCCGTCAGTGTCTTTCCGGTTTTCCAAGGAAACTTGTTTCCGCCCTTGGCGTCGACCAAATTGTTGGAGGCGATCATCAGGGTCGGGTAAACGCCTTCGGTTTTCAGCGCCGCATACATTTTCGCGGCATTGTCCACAGGGCCGTTTGCGGTTGCATAGAGGTCGCCGTTCCATTGCCCCGGGTCTTCGGTGAGCCAGTGGTTGAAATAATTTTCCGCTTCGCCGTAGAATGTGTTGTAATTGAATTGGTCGTTGGTGGGTATACGTCCCTGCCATTTCGGAGATTTTTCCCGGATGAATCCTGTTTGAGGCGTTTCGATGACCGATCCGTTCATACCTTTGTAATTCATGTAATATCCGATCTGCTGGTGCGGGGTCTCCTCTACGCCGTCCGCCCACGGCTCGATGGTCGAGGAGAATGCGAGGTTTTCGGGCACGATCTGGTCCGCTGCGTCGGCTGTCGCCTGGCCCGGGCCCGAGACGCTGTTGATGGAGAAGCGGTAGAGGTGGTTGCGAAGGATGTCCGAGGTGAAAAAGTCCTTCGACCCGCCGTCCAGCCCGGAGAAGTCGATTCTGTAATAGGTGTCTTGGCTATCCGTGCCGTATTTTCCGGCGATGATGAGCCTCGGACGGTTGAGGTGGTCCGCGTCGTAGCGGCTGCCGCTCAGCGCCGATTCCACCATGTAGATGTCGTTTGTGATATAGAGGTTATTCACAACAGTCTTGTACGTCAGGGGATTCGTTGTTAGGGAGCCTGTTATTCCTGTCGTGGACGCTTTTTTTACGGTGTTCACCGAAGGATCGAACGTCTCTTTATCGATATCGAAATACCATCGCAGCTGCAATTTGGAGCCGCGTAACTGAACGTTGGTCAGCGAGAACGGAATTTTATTTGCACCGCTATTGCTCCATGAGTTGTTGTTCGCGTTGTAGGTTCCGACTCCGATATCCACTTTCGCTGCGGCACGCAGCAGCTTTACCGACAGGGGGCCCGTATATCGGCTGATTGCGATGTCGGGATTGCCGTCGATGGTGGCCACTCCTACTGCCGACCATTCATTCGTAATGGCAAATATTGTTACAGGAGCATCCAGAGCGACTTTTGCCACTCGCTTGCCCGTGGATGCGAATCTCGAAAAGGGGGAGCCGACATTCGTGGCTAAATTCGAGTCGTCGTTGTTGACCACTATTACGATATTCCATTTTTCCCCGTCGGAACTGTCCTGCAGCTTCACCCGGAACTGGTTGCTTCCGGGTGAAACGGTTTCTCCCTGAACGATGCGGCGAATTATTTTCGGATCTTTTGCTTCGACCTGCAAAACCCACATATTCTTGATTGTGACAAACCCATCTGCATCTGAGGGGCCGCCGCGTGTGGGCCCGTCCACCCCGTTGGCGATCGTCAGGATGACCTCTTCCGTTTTCTCCGGACCTTTTTGCAGCTCCCCGCCCAGGTCCTGCATGCATCCTCCCAGCAAAAGAACTGCGCCCAGCAGCGCTGCCGGTTTCAGTATGGATGATTTGACTGTATGTGTAATTTTTATACGTTTCATCAGTTATGGGTTACCCCCCCCCGGTTTTTCCCGCCGGCGGGGCGATTGGTTCCTGTCTGTATATCTTTCTCGTATGTCTTTTTTCTTTCTTCCTTGCTCCGTCCTTCCCCGTAATGCCGGTTTGCCCGGTGCAGGGGCATATGCCGGTGCAGGGGTATATGTATGTCGGCGGGCAATTTTTCTGCTCCGGCCGCTGTCCCACTTCTCCGGTCTGCCCTCCTTTATCCCGTTTCCCGCCCGGCCTTTGTTTCCCGCCCGGCCTTTGTTCCCTGCCGGTCTTTGTTTTCCTGCCCGGCTTCTGTTCCCCGCCGGCCTTTGTTTCCTGCCTGCTTTCTGTTTCCCGCCCGGCTTCTGCCGCGGAACCGGAATATTCTTTGCTATCTGCAAAGGTCGGGAGTGTCCTTTGATATTCAGTTATCCAAAACGCTCAAAAAGTTATTCGGATTAATTTTTTTTCGGCTGCATATTCCCCCCCCCGGCTTTCCGCCTTCTGCCGGCGGTGCTGTCGTATTCCGGCAATGCGTTATCGCTGTACGTGGGTCGCTTTCCACCACGCCGTCTTTTCGTAAGCGGTGTTCAGTCCGGGGAATGCGCTCTGTTCAATATAGGTTGTAAGTCCGCTGTGCGTACGGATCGTGAAGCCGTTGTAACCGGCCATGAACTCCGGCGTCGCCGCCTTCCAGACGACGACCTTGCCGAGCAGGGCTTCCGTTTCGGCCTGCCGCTTCGGGGCGAGTTGCGTCATGTACTCCCCGAAATCGAAATAGCGGGGTTTTGCCGGGGTGTCGCCGTAACTGCCAGGGCGGTCGAAATGCTGCAGTTTGTCAGGATCGGCATTGTCTGCGCATGTATCCGCATTGCCGAACACCTCTGCAGCCAAAGCCGCCAGGGCGTCCATTTCCCGGGTGTATACGATGCTTTGCGTCGTTGAACGGTAAGCGCCGTTCTGGGCGTTGATGTAATCGAAATAGCTTCCGGCAAATTTTCTGAGGGCTTCGGACACCTCCAGCCCAGTGTCGAAAAGATATTGCGAAGCCGTGGGGTAGACGTGGGCATAGCCCGGAACGAGTAATTCGGCCGATGAAGCCAGGATATAATCCGTTTTGTTCCGCAGTTGGTAAGCCACTTCGACTCCCGACATCAGGCACGCTTCGAAAATGATGAAGTCGAACTGATGATCGGGTATTGCTGCCGCGAAGTCTGCGATCTCCATTTCAGGAGTTCCGCCCGCCGGACCGGGATTCCGGTCCTCGCCGAGCGAGCGTGTCGGGTTCGCAAGGGCGCCCTGCGGAAGCCAGCCGCTTCCGTGC
>CAKVKI010000347.1 GCA_934754975.1 uncultured Alistipes sp.
GAGGGGCGTTTCTCAACTTTCTGGCGTACGGCGGCGCTGGCGGCATGTTCGCTCGTCGCGCTGGTCTATCTCGGGCAGCTGTCGGTGCGGCTGGTCGGCGGCGAAGAGATGCGGCTGGTGGATACCGCACAGTTCTACACTTGCAGCGGCCAGGGCGTCAAAGCGAAGATTCCTGCCGGATACACCCGGATCGAAGAGACCGCACAGCCCGAAACGGAGGAAACTTACGCCTACTACGGTTTCGACACCTACAACGACCGGATGGGTTACAGTCTGGGCAAGGTCGTGGATGTGGTTCCGGAAGAGGTCACATCCATCGATGAGATCTCGGACCGCTGCGCACAGCGCGATTCGGCCTTCTACACGGGCGGATTTATCGCACCGACCCAGCGCACCGAGGTAGGCGGCCGCGAAATGTTGTGCAGCGAAGGATACCTGACGGAAAATCCGGAGCTGGTCTATGCCGTGTACGACATACTGCACAAAGGATCGCTCGTTACGGCGACATTCAGATACGAGAAAAAGGATTACGGCAAGCGGGAAACCCGCCTGCGGATCGAGAACCTGTTGAAAGATATCGAACTGGAGTAACGACGCCACCGGCGACAGAAACAGTTAGGACGGCACTCACGTGCCGTCCTTTTTTTATCGGCAGAACGGGATGCAATGCGGCAGGCGGGAGGGGCGTTTTTCCGAACCGGGACGGCTCTGTGCGAACCCTTTTTCGACCACGATATCAATGTCAGAACAGCGTCGGCTGCGCCTGCGGGAGAACGGCCGGGTGCGGGTGGAGATTCACGAATTCGAGCCCCCGGGCCAAAGCGCGGCGGACGGTGTAGTGCGTGCCGCCGGGCAAACCGTCATACCACGCGACCAGCAGTGCGGCGTGATCGACAAGGTAGTTGTTACGCACGGCGTAACAGCCGGCGTAATAGGCCGGAGCAAGCGTCACGCTGCGGTCTGCGGCGGCCAGCACACGGCGAAAGCGTTCGCGGTCCGCCGGCGAAAAGCGGCTCTCCTGCCCCCGGAAAGGGATCACGGCAACCAGCCGCAGGCCGGGCATGGGTTTTTCGGAGAAGTCCGGTTTCGGAGGATTTGTCCGCACAGGATCGGCCGCAGGGCCGGATAGCGAGGCAACGACTTCGGCAGTCGCGGAAATCCCGGAAGGGACGGTTCCCGGCAGGGAGACGGAAGCGGGAGTCGGGACGGATGCGGAGGTGAGTTCGGAAGCGGAGGAAGATGCGGATGCAATGGCTTCGGAAACCCCGGAAATCCCGGCGGAAGCAGTTTCCGGCAGGGAGACGAAAGCGGGAGTCGGGACGGATGCGGAAGAGAGTTCGGAAGCGGAGGAAGATGCCGATGCAATGGCTTCGGAAACCCCGGAAATCCCGGCGGAAGCAGTTTCCGGCAGGGAGACGGGAGCGGGAATCGGAATGGTTGCGAAGGGAGGATCGACCGCAGAGGAAGGTCCGAACGCGAAGGAAGGATCGGACGCCGAGGAAAAGGCGGATAGTGGCGAAGACCCGGACGCATGAAACGGGTGGGACCGGAGAAACAGTCGGAAGGCGGGAGTCTCCGGCGCAGGAATTCCGCCCCCGAAATCGCGGCATGCGAGGACCGCTTCGGCGGCGGCCAGGTCGAAGCCTACGGCCATGCCGCAGAGGAAGGTTCGGAATCCGCGGGCGTACAACTCCCCTATCGTCGCGCGCAGCGCGGCAGCGGCCTGGCCGTCATAGGTGCGGCGGCCGGTAAAAGCAACGGTCGTAAGGCGGTCTTCGGTCATAGGTTCAAAGGTAACGTTTTGGCCCGGACTTTGCAACTCGCAGGGTTGAATTCAATAAACTTCAACAACTATGAAAAACACAGGAATTGCCATTGTATCGCTCGTGGGCGGCATGATAATCGGTTCGGCCCTCACGATGCTCTTCACGCCGCAGTCGGGCGCAGACCTCCGCAAACAGATCAAGGACCTGATCGGCGACGAGGTGGACAAAGTACGCGAAAAAGTAGACGAAGTGCGCGGCAAGGTCGAAGAGGCCCGCTGCAAATGCGACGAAAAGTAAACCTGCGGGAGCGAACGGCAGCTTATGGAGACAAACGACAGAAAGACTTCGGGCGGTTCATTCGTCGCGGCGCTGGTATTTTTCGTGATGACGGCGTCGATCGCCATCTTCCTGCTGCTCACGGCGCTGGTCGTATGGCTGTCGGAGGTAACGGGGTCGTTCATCGTCTCGTCGCTGATCGTCGGCGGATTCTTCGCCGTACTTGCGGCGGTGATTTACCTGCTCTCGATCCGCGACGGCGTGGAGCGCATCCGCGACCAGATCGAAACGGTATACGACGTGGCGCATGCGGCCAAGGAGGGATATCAGTGGATATCGGAGAAGTTTCTGCTGTTGATGAAGCTGCGCGACCTGCACAACAAATGAAACGGCCCGGAAAACAGCCGGAGTTCGTCTTCAAAAAAACAACAGACCGAAAAAATCGGTCTGTTGTTTTTTACCGGTGATGCTTCGGCCGGATTTCTTACAATTCCGCCAAAGAGAAATCGGGAAAGAGCCAGACAATGACCGCCAACAGAACGGCGACAGTTGTCAGAAGCGCCGCAACCGCGATCATTGCGACGTTCCAGCCGGAGCGTTTCGCCCCGCCCGCTTCGAGGTGCCGCAGCACCGCACCGCCCTGAAGCTTTTCTGCGAGCAGCATATAGGCCATACTGTATAGCAGCGGAATCAGGACGTTCGGCGCTTTCTCGAATAATGGAGTCACCATAAAGGCGCTCCCGAGAAGCAGCACGGTGAACAAAACCGACGCCGCCCAAGTAAACCCGGCGGCCTGCTTCCGGCCGAACAAGGCAAAATTCCGCGCCATCAGCCAGGCGCCGCCCAGCGGACCGCCGAAAAACGCCGCCGCGTAAATCATGTACGGAGTATAGATT
>CAKVKI010000348.1 GCA_934754975.1 uncultured Alistipes sp.
TACCGGCGATGATGCCCTCCTGCTTGCACAGCAGGCGCATGCGTCCGTGTTCGTCGGCCGGGATGCACGAAAGCGACGTGTGGTCGCCGTCGCCGATGTCTTCTTTGATGCAAAGCTCGATAAGCTCGTCTACGAAAGGTTTGTATTCGGGTTTCATGGTGTTTATTTGATAAGTGTTCCGTTGAATTCAGCCGTGTGGTTCAGGTGATAGGTGGGGTTGGTGCAAGTGAAGACCAAATGGAATTTCTCTGCGTTGTCGGTCACTTCGCATGCGAAATTCGAAATTACGTAGTCGTCGTAAGGCGCATCGTCGATTTCGGGGATGATTGTACCTGTGCTTTCAAAAATCGTTGATCCGTCGTCGTTGCGGCGTGACAGTTTGGGAAATACAATAGTCTTTACCGGTTCACGCGGGTTGTCGGTGAACTTTACATTCTTCATCGTCAGCGCAACACTCTTGTCCGCCTGTTCGGTAAGGTTGCAGATTACGCCCGAAGTCTGGTTTGTCACGTCGCCTGCGGTGTCGGTGACTTTCAGTGTGCAGGTATATGACCCGGAGTTGGGATTGAAGTTTTCTTCATCGTTGTCGCAGGCGGTGAAGGCTGCGGCAGCCAGCAGGAGGAAAAGTAATTTTTTCATGTTGCGTTATCGTTTTATAAGTTAATGTTCAGTGTGATGCCGAATGTGCGGGGGCGTCCGCGCTGGACGAACTCGTTGCCGATCGACTTGAAATAGAATACGTCGTAACCCGCGTCGGTGAGGTTGCGGCCCCAGACGCTGAGCGAATAGCGGGCGTGTTCGATGCGTACCGAAGCGTCTGTAAGGGCGTAAAAAGGTTGTGAAAGCGTATTTTCTTCGTTCCACCAGATGCGGCCCGCGCAGCGGACGCCGGCCTGCAGCACCAAATCGCCGAGCCATTTTACGCCGGTCGGAATCGTCCATGCGGCTCCGGCCGAAAGGGTGTGCTGCGGGGCGTAGGGGATGCGGTTGTCCTTGTAGCTGATGCGTACGGGATCGCCGTCGTCGTTCTTTACGGTCGTTTCGTACCGGACGAACCGGGCGTCGGTGTAGCCGTACGCGAGGTTGATGTCGAAGGTGCGCCACGGCGAAATCTGCATGGCCGCTTCGGCTCCGAGACTGCGCGTGCGCCCGGCGTTGGTCATCATGCGGCCGGTAGTCTGTCCCGGAGGAAAGACGGTGAGCTGCTGGTCGCGGCAGTCGATGTAAAACAGTGCGAAATCGCCCCGGACCGCGCCGTCCATACACGAGAAATGTCCGCCGATCTCGTAGTTCCAGCTGTACTCGGGTTTGTAGGCCACGCCCCGTTTTACGTCGTAAACCTCGCCGATACCCATTTGGTTCATCATCTTCTGCTGGAGTACGTCGGAGAATATCTGGGTGTTGAAGCCGCCCGACTTGTAGCCCTTGGCTACCGACAGGTAGAGGTTGCGCGTCTGGTCGAAAGAGTACATGACCGAGAATTTGGGCAGCAGTTCGGTGAAGGACTGTTTCAGCGTGCTGCGGTCGTCGATGTCTATCGGCCGTTCGTAGGCGGTTTCGTTTTTGATATGGGTTTTGGTGTACCACGTATCCGTATAGTTACGGTAGCGCAGACGGGCGTGTTCGAAGTCGAAGCGCAGTCCTGCGGTGAAACGCCAGCGTCCCAGCGTATAGTTGGATTCGTGGTAGAGCGCGCCGCCCGCCGAAGGCATGCGGAAATCGCTCCCCAGGAAGAGTTTGTCGCCGCCCGTTCCGTCCTTCAGCCCCCAGCTGTAGCGGTAGGTCTGGTCGTTCTCGTTGGCGTTTTTGAGGATCAGCTCCTCGATGCCTGTCTGTTTGAAGTGTACCGGGGCGTTCATCGTGCCGTGGCGGTAGAAGCCGAATGCGCCGAACAGCCAGCGGTAGGCTTTGTCCTCGCGCGAACGGAACACGAGGTCTTCCGTTACGCTGTGTTCGGTATGGGCCTGCTTGAGCGTGAAGTACGAAAGGGGCAGGAAATCCTGGTCGAGGATCATTTCGTCGTCGGAATACTGGTAACTCGTAATGGATGCGACGGTGAAACTGCCGGCGTCGTAACGGATCGTGAGTCCGTCGCTGACGGCGGTGCGGCGGTAGGAGCAGGGGTCGTTGTAGCGGATTTCCCCGCGGCGGATGACGGGGCGGCCGTCGTCGCCGATGATGTCGTCGCCGACATAGGCATAAGGGTAGCCGCCCTGTTTGAGAACCGAGAACGAAAGCGTATTGTCGATGCGGAGTCCCGTACGGCTGCGCCACTGGGTTTTCCATCGTCCGCCGCCCAGCCGTTCCCAGTCGCATTTGTCGCCCGTGGCGAGATTCTCGAAGAATCCGCCCGTATGGGTATAATAACCCGTTACGGCCATGCCCAGATCGGGCGTGAGCTTGTAGTAGGAGGAAGCGCGGAATTTGTAGCTGCCGCCGCTGCCGTATTCGGCGCTCAGGCGCACGCCCTCGTACGAGAGCGGCGAGAGGGTGTAGACATTGATTACGCCGCCCATCGTGTTGCGGCCGTAGAGCGTACTCTGCGGTCCGCGGAGTACTTCGATGCGCTCGGCGTCAGCCAGTTCCGTATCGTAATTGTCCTTGTTGAGGACCGGTACGTTGTCGATGTTGAGTCCCACGACCGGCTGGTCGATGCGGGCCCCGAGTCCCCGGACATAGATCGACGAGGTCATGCGCGAGCCGTAATCGGGGGCGTAGAAGTTGGGGACCTGCTGGGAGAGGTTTTTCAGGGCGCCGATGCGTTCCCGTTCGATGGCGCGGCTGCCGACGATCGTCGCCGCGACGGGCTGCGACCGCAGGACCAGGCCCTGTTTGATGGCCGTCACCTGCACCTTGTCCACCACGATCACGGTATCCGCCGCGGCCGGTTCTTCCTCGGCCGTGCCCGATGCCGCTTCCGTCGCTGCCGTATAC
>CAKVKI010000349.1 GCA_934754975.1 uncultured Alistipes sp.
GGGCTTGAGCAGGGGGGCTATTTTGTCCTCTTTCTCCTGTGTTATGACCACTATGCGGAGTTTGGTCCCTAATTTGTCGGTTATCGCCCGGAGCTGTTTGAGCGATGTGATGCAGGCCGCGTTCGACGACTGGAAAAACTCGACGTAGGTCAGCCGCGGTGTGGCCGCAGGCTTTTGCCCGCCGAGCCATGCCGAGACTTTCAGCTCGGGTACACGCTCGCCCAGGGCGATATTCTGCGCTTCGGCCGCCGTGAAAGGCAGAACTGACGCAAGGAGTAAAATAAGCAGTACTTTCTTCATAAGAGCGGACTTATTTTTAGCGAAGATAACAATTATTTGCCATATAGACGAAATTTTTTACTTGGACTTATGAAAATCGGATTCGACGACACCCCGGCCGCACCTGCCGGAACCTATTCCCAACACCTTGCCAGACTTTTGGCCGAGTATGCTCCCGAGCATGAATATATCATTGACGGCAAACGCAGTAAGGAGTTCGATCTCTACCACGGCTTCCGCACCGGGCTGCCCTTTCCGGTGCTGCTGCGCCGCATACCGTGCGTGATGACGGTCCACAACCTCAATTTCCTGCGTTACCCGCATCTCTATTCGCTGGCCGAGCGGCTTGTGCTGCTGCGCCTGTACCGGCGTATGCTGCGCTCGGCCGAGCGGCTGATTACGGTCAACCGCGACGCCCGCGAAGAACTTTCGGACCGCCTGCAGATCGACCCCGGCAAGATCGAGGTCGTGATGTCCCTCGCGGCCCGGGTGCCGCAGGAACCGCCCGCCGACGCCGAACTGGAAGCCGTGCGGCGCAAATACGCGCTGCCGCGCGATTTCGTGCTGATGCTGGGGACGGTCGAGCCGCGTCACAACCACGAGGTGCTGTTCGAAGCGCTGGCCCAACTCCGGGAACGGGAGCGCGAGACGCTCGAAATGAAGCGGCGGAACGACGGCGCCGGGCTGCGGACGGCTGCGGTGCGAAGTGCGGAACAGGGGGCGCAGCCTGCTGCGGAACAGGAAACGGAACAGGGGGCGGAGCTGACTGGGGGACCTGCTGCGGAACAGGGTGCGGAACAAGATCCGGAGCGAAGTGCGGAATTTTGCCGGGAAACGGACGGCGGCGATGACCTGAATCCTGAAAATGCAGGCTGGCGGGACGGCATGGCGGCGGACGGCGGAGGGCGCGGCGATGTCGAAGCCGGGGCTGCGGCGCATGGCGGCGGCGCGGAATCTCCGGATGTGAACCGGAATACGGTTGCGGACGCCGCGGTCCCGGACCGGGGGCGTGTTTATCCGGCGCCGGGGGAGAGCCGACGGCGCGACGGCGCGCAGATTCGGAGCGCAGGCGGTTGTACAGGTGCTGGGGCTGTGGGGCATGCCGGCGATGCGGGAGCCGACGGCGCCGGAACTGCTTCCTGCGATACGGGGACCGGCGGCGCGGGGTTTCAGCCCGGCGAAACCCCGGCGCCGCGGCGGATCGGGATCGTGGTGTGCGGCCGCCGCACGGCGTATGCCGATTTCCTGCTGGGGTATGCCCGTGAACGGCATATGGCGGCGCGCGTGGATTTTATCTACGAACTCTCTCCCGAGGACCTGCCGGCGCTGTTCCGGCTGGCCCGGACTTTCGTCTACCTGCCCGACGCCGAAATCGAAGCCTCGATCGTGCCCGTGGTCGAAGCGCTCCGGGCCGGGCTGCCGATGATCCTGAGCGATACGCGGCTCAACCGCGAAGCCGCCGGCGACGCCGCTGTCTATGTCAATCCCGAAGCGGTGGGAGAGGCCGCCGCCGCGCTCGAAAACGTACTCTGGGATGAGACGTTCCGCAGTGAAATGCGCCGGCGCGAACGCCGCCGCGCGGAGCTTTTTTCGGAATACGCCGTCGCCCGCCGTCTGATCGACATTTACAGTTCTTTGTGAAGCGCGCGACCGGCCCGAAAAGTGACAAATATTCCGAAAAAAATACGATAAAAGGCTTGGGTAATTCGAATTTAATGCCCTATCTTTGTGTTCGTTTTATAACAGTGCCGTAAAATGACACGGAATATTCACTAACTTAAATTTATATTTTGCTATGAAAGTTTCTCATATCGAGCATCTTGGCGTTGCAGTAAAGAGCCTCGATGAAGCAATTCCCTACTGGGAGAACGTTTTGGGCCTGAAGTGCTATGCCGTCGAAGAGGTCGCAGACCAGAAAGTCCGCACGGCGTTCTTCATGCTCGGCCAGACTAAGATCGAGTTGCTGGAGCCTACTTCGGAGGAGTCTACCATCGCCAAGTACATCGAGAACCGCGGTGTCGGCATCCACCACATGGCGCTCGCCTGCGAGAATATCGAGGAGCAGCTCGCCGACGCCGAGGCCAAGGGCATCCGCCTGATCGACAAGACCCCGCGCAAGGGCGCCGAAGGCATGACCATCGCCTTCCTGCACCCCAAATCGACCCAGGGCATCCTCACCGAGCTTTGCGAGAATAAGAACAAATAGGAACGACGAGCGTTCGTATTGCTCCCTCGGCCCCGTTTTTTACGCCGCCGGCGGCGGCGAAGAAGTCCCCGCCGAGGCGGGGATTTAGGGGTGGGTCAGACCTGTAAACGCGGCCGACGGCCGCGGGGCGGGACAGTCCGGAGCGAACGTGCATGAAACTATACTAACAAGCATACTTATGAGTGAAATTCAAAACAAAATCAACCAGCTCATCGAGAACCGTGCCACCGCACGTCTCGGAGGTGGTCAGAAGCGTATCGACGCCCAGCATGCCAAGGGCAAGTTCACGGCCCGCGAGCGCATCCAGATGCTGCTCGACGAAGGCTCCTTCGAGGAGTTCGACATGTTCGTGACGCACCGCTGCTATGATTTCGGCATGGACAAGAGCCATACCTTCGGCGACGGCGTCGTAACGGGTTACGGC
>CAKVKI010000350.1 GCA_934754975.1 uncultured Alistipes sp.
TTCGCTCTCGGTGGTCGTCAGTGCGAAAGATTCGCTGATCAATGCCGTTTTCGAAGACATCAATTCCATCTCCGAGTACCTTGCGCTGATCAAGACGCGTGAAAACCTGATCTCGGTGGCGGGCGATGCCGAAGGCGGCCGCCGTCCCGTGGAGGAGATCAACAACGATATTGCCGCCATAGACCGGCTGCTGCAGGAGAACAAAGCCAAGATCGCTTCGCTGCAGAGCGCCGCTGCGCAGTTGCGAAAAGCCAACCTGCGCATCGACGGATTGGAGAAGATGATCCGCGACATGAGCGGGCAGCTTACCGAAAAGAAAAACGAGATCGCCCGGTTGCGGGAGAACCTGACCAAGATGGGGGTCGAGGTGGAGAACCTGACCGAGCAGGTGGCCGTGCGGAGTGAGCAGGTCGAGAACCTGAGTACCGAAAAGGTCGAGCTGGAGAATCAGCTGAACACGGTTTATTACATTGTCGGCACGGAGAAGGAACTCCGTGAGGCGCAGATCATCGACAAGCAGGGTTTCATCGGACGTACGCTGACGGTCAACAAGACCAACAACCTGGACAGCTTCACCAAGGCCGATTCGCGACTGCTGTCGGAGATTCCGATCGGACAAAAGAAGGTGTCGGTCGTAACGACGCATCCCGAAGATTCGTACGAGCTGGTGACGGATGCCGACAAGGTCGTGCTGAAACTGTTCATCACCGATCCCGTCCGTTTCTGGGAGTCGTCGAAGATACTGATCGTAAGCTATAAATAACGGATGCGCAGCCGGAACTTACGGCTGCGCCTGACAATATAAAAGGCATTCCGGAAAACCGGGATGCCTTTTGCTTTGGGACGAACGCCGAGACTGGAGTCGTCCGGGGGATGTTATCGCCGCAGGAGTTTTTTGGACTGCAACGGACGATTGCCGGTCGCGGGTCCTGCGGTTTCGAGGGGCGTAATCCCGTCTCGGTATTGCTGCCGGAGGGTTGTCACGGCTTTGGCTTGGGGACGGGCGGCGGCGTCTGGGCGAAGCGCCGGACATTCGAGCGGGGGACATTCGAGCGGGACACAGAGTTCTGCCGGGGCCGGAGCTGCTGCGGAGGTTATGGCCGGTTTTTCGACCCGGACCGAGAGCCGTTTCACACTCCCGGCCTTGCCGTCGCTGTCGACGGCTACGGCAGCAACGGGAACTTCGGCGCCCCATGCTGCGAGCGTGCCGATTTTCTGCATGTCCTCGTGACCTGCCGTCTGGAGCATTTCGGCCACGAGCAGGTCGTCGTAATCCGATATGCTCGATTTGAATGCGGCGACGTACCAGTGGGCGGCGTCGCCGGAGGGCGTGAGTGTGTACTGCACGACCGCCTTGCCCTTGTAGTCGGCATAAACGATCTCGTCGCGGTTGTAGTAACTGTCGCCGTCTTCGATTAGGTGCGTAATCTCCACGGTCGCCTTTCCGCCCGAAGGCATGGCGGGTGTGGTGAACTCCTCTTTGGCCATGCCGGTCGTTATGCCGCCGGAGTAACCGAAGGCGTAGGCGACATATTGGGTCTGCGAGCGGAGTATGCGCGAAGCGTCTACGACATGATAGCCGCTGGTAAGGAAACTGCTCATCGAGGAGCCTGCTTGGGAGACTATCCAGCGCATGAATTCGGCGTCGCTGCCGTATTTTGCATAGGTCTCGAGGTCGATGCAGTCCGTGAAGTAGGTTTCGCTGTCGTTCGAGGGCCTGAAAGCTATTTTGGCTCCGTTGAAAGTCAGGCTGAGCAGTTCGGTCGTGAAAGTCATCGACGACGAGGCGGCGGGAGCGGTCCTGAACGATTTTTTCTCCACGGCCGTCGTTGCCGTGCCCGAAGGGTCGAGTCCGAACGCGAAGACGACGTATTCCGTGTCGCCTTTGAGTTGGGCAAGGTCGCTGTAGCCGACGTCGCTGTTCAGGAAGTCGGCGAAAGTTTTGTCCTGGCCGGCCATCTGGAAGATCTGGATCGCCCGTTCAATCAGGTCGATGTTCGCGGCGATGACGCCGGCGTCGTCTCCGAATTTGTCGTACTCCTCGCGTGAGACGCAGTCCCAGAAGTAGCTGCATGTCTTGTCGGTCGGAGTGATATAGACGCGGGCGGTCGTAGTGCCGACCTGCGTCGCCGTGATGTCGAATTGGCAGTCGACAGGCTGCACGGCTGCGGTTTTGAATGCCGTTTTGATCAGTTCGGTCGTCGCCGTGCCCTCCTGCGTGATGCCGAAGGCATAGGCGTAATACTCCGTATCGCTTTTCAGATCGGTGGCGCGCTGTCTGGAGGCGCCTTTGACCGTATATTTTGCGAGTATGGTCTCGAAATCCGTTTCGAGGTATTCGGCCAGTTGCCGGAAGTATTCGATATCGCCGGCGATGTACGCTTCATCGGTCGCATATTTGTCGAACGACGCCTTGTCCACAATCATTGCGACATAGGATTCGTCGGCGGACAACGGGGTCCAGACGATGTCGGCGGTCCAGGTCGTCTCATTCGAAACCGAGATTACGAAGGGCGCCGGCGTGGGTTCCGGTTCGGGTTCCGGCTCCGGGGCGGGATTGCCGCCTTCGGAGCTGTCGCCGCATGCCGCGAAAAACAGGGACGCTAAAAGCAGCGGCAGAAATAAGTGGCGGTATTTCATAGCTATATGTCTGTTTTCGCGGATTAGAATGCGTACATGGCGCGTACGTAGGTGTCGCCTTCGGGGGCGTCCATCATATCGCCCATGGAAGCGGGAGTCGAGCCGTTGAGGTAAACGGTCAGGGCCGATCCTTCGCTGGCTTCGGTCGAGGACCAGTAGTAGTTGTATTTATTGATCGCGGTGCCGCCGTTGGCCGAAAGCGTCGGGTTGATGACATCGAGGTTGCCCATGAACAGGAAGGCTTCCTTG
>CAKVKI010000351.1 GCA_934754975.1 uncultured Alistipes sp.
TGCTGCTGGCGCAGGGTTCGGACGGCATCGCCGTGGGTCTGGCGTCGAAAATCCTGCCCCACAACTTCGTGGAGCTTATCGCTGCCTGCATCGCCCATCTTCAGGGCCGCGAATTCCAGCTTTACCCCGACTTCCCGACGGGCGGCATGGCCGACGTGAGCCGTTACAACGACGGTCTGCGCGGCGGTGCGGTGAAGGTCCGCGCCAAGATTTCGAAGATCGACAAACGTACGCTGGCCATTACCGAAATTCCCTATACCACGACCACCGAGTCGATCAAGGATTCGATCATCAAGGCCAACGACAAGGGCAAGATCAAGATCAAAAAGGTCGATGACAATACGGCCGACAAGGTCGAGATCGTCATTCAGGTCTCGCCCGACGAGTCGAGCGACAAAACCATCGACGCGCTCTACGCCTTCACGGACTGCGAAGTCTCGATCGCCCCGAACGCCTGCCTGATCTGGGAGGACAAGCCCCATTTCCTGGGCGTGAGCGAAATCCTGCGCCGCTCGGCCGAGCATACCAAATGGCTGCTGGGCCGCGAGCTGGAGATCCGGCTCGGCGAGCTGAACGAAGCCTGGCACGCCGCGTCGCTCGAACGCATCTTCATCGAGAACAAGCTCTACCAGCTTATCGAAGGCAGCAAGAGCCGCGAGGAGGCCTACGCCGCCGTGGACAAGGGGCTGGAGCCTTTCAAGAAACTGCTCCGCCGCGAGGTGACGATAGCCGACGTGCAGCGTCTTACGGAGTTGAAGTTCATCCGTATTTCGCGTTACGACAGCGACAAGGCCGACAATGAAATCCGTCAGATCGAGGAGGACATCAAGTCCACGCAGTACGACCTGGACCACCTGACCGAATACGCCGTGGCCTATTACGAGCGTATCCGCGACAAGTACGGCAAGGGCAAGGAGCGCAGGACCGAGCTGCGCGAATTCGACAATATCGAAGCCACGAAGGTCGCCGTGACCAATGCCAAACTCTATGTGGACCGCGCCGAGGGCTTCTTCGGCATCGGCAAGTCGATGAAGGACGCCGAGCTGGTCTGCGACTGTTCGGACATCGACGACGTGATCGTCTTCACCAAGGACGGCCGCTACGTCATCACCAAAGTCAGCGACAAGGCCTTCTTCGAGAAGGGCATCTATTATATCGGCGTCTTCAAGCGCAACGACGAACGCACGATCTACAACGTTTTGTACCGCGACGGCAAGAACGGTCCGATTATGATGAAACGCTGCGCCATCAAGGCCATCACGCGCGACAAAGAGTACGACATCACCAAGGGAACGCCCAAGAGCGAGATACTCTATATGTCTGTCAATCCGAACGGTGAGGCCGAGGTGCTGAAGATTTACTTCAAGCCCCGTCCGCGTCTCAAGAAGGTGATCGTGGACCTCGATTTCTCGACCCTCGCCATCAAGGGCCGCCAGAGCCAGGGCAACCTCTTCTCGCGCTACGGCATCCACAAGATCGTCCTCAAGGAGCGCGGCACTTCGACGCTCGGCGGCCAGAACGTCTGGTTCGACGAGGATGTCCGCCGCCTGAACGCCGACGGCCGCGGCAAACTGCTGGGCGAGTTCAAGGGCGACGACAAGATCATCGTCTGGACCTCCAAAAACCAGTACTACATCACGGGTTACGACCTCGGACAGCATTTCCCCGACGAGACCGTGCGCGTGAGCCGTTACGAAGCCGACCGCATTTACAGCGTCTGCTATTACGACCGTTCGCAGCAGTACTACTACATGAAGCGTTTCACCGCCGAGATGAGCGACAAGATGCAGTTCTTCCTCGACGAGGAGGGCCAGGCCGATCTGGTCGCCGTCACGGAACGCGCGGGCGCCAAACTCGAAATCACCTACAAGGGTGCGCACGCTTCACGCCCTGCGGACGAAATCGACGTGGACGAATTCGTGGGCGTCAAGAGCCACCGCGCCAAGGGCAAACGCCTGACGACCTTCGACGTCGCCGCGCTGCGTTTCATCGAACCCGAACTGCCGCCCGAACCCGACCCTTCGGATGAGGATGATGAAGCTGTTTCCGATGACGTGCCGGCCGGCGACGATGCGGCGGACGACGGCGTTATCGACGCTGCGGATATTTCCGGCGGGGACTCCGGTCCGTCGGGCGGCGCCGCCGCGGAAAACCTCCGCGCACCGGGCGCCCCGGCCGGCGGTACGGCTGCGTCCGCGCATGAAAAACCTGCGGCCGCCGACAAACCGGCTGCGCAAGACAAACCTGCGGCAAAGACCTCCGAACCGAAGAAGACCCCCGCATCGCCTGCCGGACTGCCCCGCACGGGCACGACTTCGGGCGAAGTGGAATTTGAAATCGAACGCGCCAAAGGCGATGCCGACGAGGTGATCGACCCTGAGCAGCTGAACCTGTTTTAACCCCGAACGATGAAACCTCTCTTCCTGATCGGTTACATGGGATGCGGCAAGAGTACGCTCGGACGCAAGCTCGCGCGTCATCTGGGTGCGGAGTTCGTCGATACCGACACGCTGATCGAACAGCGCGAGGGCGCTTCCGTGGCCGATGTTTTCCGCTACGAGGGGGAGGAGCGTTTCCGCGAGGTGGAGCGCGAAGTGCTGGAACAGGCGCTCGCCGGAACCGCCGCCGTGGTTTCCACGGGCGGAGGGCTTCCCGTCTGGCGCGACAACATGGCCCGCATGAACGCTGCGGGATGTACGGTCTACCTGCGCCGCAATGCGGAGCAGATCGCCCGGCGGCTGAGTCCTTACGGACGGCAGAAGCGTCCCCGCCTACGGGGGCTGAGCGACGCCGAACTGGTCGAGTTCATGGGCCGCGACATGGCCGCGCGCGAACCGTTTTACGCGCAGGCGCAGCTGATCGTCGATTGCGGCGACCTGTCCG
>CAKVKI010000352.1 GCA_934754975.1 uncultured Alistipes sp.
AACAGATTGTTGCGCCCCTCGGCGAACGGCGCCCACGATTCGATCTGCACGCCCTCGGAGGCCATCACCGCAGCCGCTTCGGTCTGCTGGCAGAAGGGATGGGTCTCGACCTGATTGACGGCGGGGACCACCTCGTTATGAAGGATCAGGTCCACCAGACGGTCCGGCTGGAAATTGCTCACTCCGATGGCCCGGACGGCCCCTTCGCGGTAAAGCTCCTCCATCGCCCGCCACGAACCGTAGACGTCGCCGAACGGCTGGTGGATCAGGTAGAGGTCGAGATAATCGAGCTGCAGGCGTTCGAGCGACTTGCCGAAAGCCCGCTTCGCACTCTCGTACCCGGCGTCCTGCACCCAGAGTTTCGTCGTGATGAAAAGCTCCCCGCGGGGTACGCCGCTCCGCCGGATCGCCCGGCCCACGGCCCGCTCGTTGAGATAGGCCGAAGCGGTGTCGATCGAACGGTAACCCGCCGCAATCGCATCGCATACGCACTGTTCGCAGACCGTTTCTTCGACCTGATAGACGCCGAAACCCAGAACCGGCATTTCGACGCCGTTGTTCAAAATTCTATTCTCCATTTTTTCTCCTTTTATTGATTTCAAACCCGTTTTCCGACAGACGGAACCAACTTTCGTTTTCCCGGCTCATCGGGTTCGGGTCCGTTTCACACTGCAAAAGTAGGGTGATTCCGGCGGCATGCCGCTACCCGGATTACGGTTCGTCATACCATTATTACCGATCCGGCCGCAAAGGTGCGGCGGGCACGGAAAAATAGATTAACTTTGTGACAGACAATAAAAATGAAGCATATGGACGAGATTTTCAAAATGGAGCATGTCTACCAGTACAATGAAATGATGGGGCAGGAGACACTGCATCCGCTGGTCAGCGTCATCGACTTTTCGAAATGCCCGCAGGCCCGTCACTCCCGGCGCATGTACGGATTCTACTGCATCTTCCTGAAAGACGTCAAATGCGGCGACATGCGCTACGGCCGCCACTATTACGACTATCAGGAGGGAACGCTCGTATTCATCGCACCGGGGCAGGTGGTCGGCGTCGAGGACAACGGCGAAGTGTTTCAGCCCAAAGGCTGGGCGCTGCTGTTCCACCCCGACCTGATCCGGGGCACGTCGCTCGGCCGGAGCATGAGCGAATACACCTTCTTTTCGTACGAATCCAACGAGGCCCTGCATCTCTCGGAACAGGAGCGGCTCGTGGTACTCGAATGTCTGCAGAACATAACGGGCGAATTGAACCACGCCATCGACAAGCACAGCAGGCGGCTGATCGTCTCGAACATCGAACTGCTGCTCAACTACAGCATACGCTTCTACGAACGGCAGTTCATCACACGCAGCGAGGTCAATAAAGACGCGCTGTCCCGGTTCGAACGACTGCTGAACGACTATTTCAAAGACGACACGCCGCTGCACAAAGGAGTGCCTTCGGTACGCTGGTGTGCAGAGCAGCTGCACCTGTCGGCCAACTATTTCGGCGACCTGATAAAGAAGGAGACCGGCAAATCGGCGCAGGAGTACATCCAGCTGAAGGTGATCGACATCGCCAAGGAGCGGATATTCGACGCGACCAAGTCGATCAGCGAAATCGCCTATGAACTCGGATTCCGCTATCCCCAGCACTTCACCCGGCTGTTTAAAAAATGCGTCGGCATGTCGCCCAACGAATACCGGAAGGCCAACTGACACAGCCATCGGCATTGCTTTCAGGCTGCAGCAACTGAAACCGCGCCGGGAAGTGGACAAACAAAACCCCGCTCGTGATGAGCGGGGTTTTTCGATGCTGTCCGGCCTTTCGGCCGGGATCTGCGCCAAATTATTTCTTGCCCTGATTGGCGACGGCGGCCATCAGCGCGGCGATCTCTTCGGGATCGCCGAGGAAATAATCCCTGACATAATTCAGCCCGTCGTCGAATTCGAAAACATAAGGCACGGCGGTCGGGAGATTGAACTCCGAAATAGCTTCGTCGGAGATGCCTTTCAGGTGTTTGATAATACCGCGCAGGCTGTTGCCGTGGGCTACCACCAGCAGGGAATCGTGACGGGCGAGCGCCGGCAGTATCTCGCACTTCCAATAGGGCATGATCCGGTTCACGGTGTCGAGCAGCGACTCGGTACGGGGCAGCTCCGCTTCGGGCACATCGCGATAGCGGGGATCGAAGCGCGGGTTGCGCGGGTCCTCTTCGCCGAGCGGCGCCGGAGCCACATCGTAACTGCGGCGCCAGATATGCACCTGCTCGTCGCCGTATTTCTCAGCCGTTTCCTTTTTGTTGAGTCCCTGCAGGGAACCGTAATGCTTCTCGTTGAGCCGCCAGCTCTTCGAAACCGGCACCCAATCCTGATCCAGTTTGTCGAGTACGACGCCGAGCGTCTTCACGGCGCGTTTCAGGTAGGAGGTATAGGCATGCCCGAACAGGAAGCCCTCCTCGCGCAACAGCAGGCCGGCCTTTTCGGCTTCGGCGACGCCTTTTTCGCTCAGATCGACATCCGTCCATCCCGTGAACCGGTTTTCCCGGTTCCATGTACTCTCGCCGTGGCGGAGCAAAACAACTTTTTTCATCGTTTAATTCATCGCTTTTTCCGGTTCGGCGCACACCTCGTTCTGCAACTTCCGGTGTTCGACGAAATCATTGATATTCTGCAAAGTAGTGTGCGCTATATTATCCAACGCTTCACGTGTAAAGAACCCCTGGTGCGAGGTCATGACGACGTTGTTGAACGAAAGCAGGCGCGCCAGCACGTCGTCATCCATGATCCGGTCCGAAGTGTCCTCATAAAAATAGGCGGCCTCCTCTTCGTACACGTCCAGTCCCGCCGCGCCGACCTTCTTCTCCTTCAGCCCTTCGATCAGCGC
>CAKVKI010000353.1 GCA_934754975.1 uncultured Alistipes sp.
GCGCCGCAGGATTTCGAAGACGCTATGGACTCCTACCGCCGCGTGCTGGAGATCGCCGGCGAGGTCTGCGGCGAGGTCATTGCCCCGAATGCCGAGGGCGTGGACCACGAAGGTCCCCGCGTGGTGAACGACCATGTGGAATACGCTTCGGGTACGGTTCAGAACATGAAGGCGATCGTCGATGCGGGTCTGAGCGGCATGACGCTTCCGCGCAAATACGACGGTCTGAACTTCCCGCTGATCTGCTTCGTGATGGCCAACGAGATGGTTTCGCGCGCCGACGCCGGCTTCGAGAACATCTGGGGCCTGCAGGACTGCGCCGAGACGCTCAACGAGTTCGCTTCGGAGGAGATCAAGGCCAAATACCTGCCGTGGGTCTCCGCAGGCGCTACCTGCGCCATGGACCTCACCGAGCCGGATGCCGGTTCGGACCTGGGAGCCGTGATGCTCAAGGCTACGTGGTCCGAGGAGAAGCAGACGTGGCTGCTGAACGGCGTGAAGCGCTTCATCACCAACGGCGACGGCGACGTTTCGCTGGTGCTGGCCCGTACCGAAGAGGGTACCACCGACGCCCGCGGTCTGTCGATGCTGGTCTATGACAAGCGCGACGGGGGCGTCAAGGTGCGCCGTATCGAGAACAAGATGGGTATCAAGGGATCGCCCACGTGCGAGCTGGTCTTCACCAACGCGCCCGCACAGCTGGTCGGCGACCGCAGGATGGGCCTTATCAAATACGTGATGTCGCTGATGAACGCCGCCCGTCTGGGCATCGGCGCCCAGTCGGTGGGTCTCTGCGAGGCCGCCTACCGCGAAGCCCTGAAATACGCTCACGAGCGCGAGCAGTTCGGCAAGCCGATCATCCAGTTCGCCGCCGTTTCGGAGATGCTCTCCAACATGAAGGCCAAACTGCAGGGCGTCCGCGCGCTGTTGTACGAAACCACGCGCTTCGTCGAGGTTTACAAGCAGTACGGCCATATCGCACAGGAGCGTTCGCTCGAAGGCGAGGAGCGTCAGGAGATGAAATTCTACAACCGCCTGGCCGACGGCTTCACGCCGCTGGTCAAGCTCTTCTCGTCCGAGTACGCCAACCAGCAGGCTTACGACGCCATCCAGATCCACGGCGGTTCGGGCTTTATGAAGGATTACCCCTGCGAGCGTCTCTACCGCGACGCGCGTATCATGAATATCTATGAGGGCACCACGCAGCTGCAGGTCGTTGCGGCCATCAACTCCGTGACCAAAGGCACCTTCATGGAGCAGATCGAACGCTATGCCGCCGGGGAGTATCCCGAGACGATGCAGCCCGTCGTTGCGAAGCTGAAGGAGCTGACCGCGAAGTTTACGGAGATGATCGCCCATGTCGAGGCGGGAGACAAGGAGCTTTGCGGCTTCAAGGATTTCCACGCCCGCCGTCTGGTCGAGACCGCCGGACATATCATCATCACCTACCTGCTGGCCCGCCAGGCCGGCGAGTCGGAGGAGTATGTCAATTCGGCGAAGGTCTTCTGCAAACTGGCCGAAGGCAAGATTTCGGAAGCTTACACCTACGTCATGAACTCCACCCTGGAGGACGTCGAGCTGTTCAAAGCCGTTATCGAAGAGACGAAGTGATCTGCCCGATAGGCACTGTAAAAAAGGTTCCGCCATTTCGGCGGAACCTTTTTTTATTTGTGCGGTTCTGTTATTCGAATAAGATGATCCTGCAGTCGGAAAGTTGCAGAATAATCAGTTGTCTTTCGTCGGATAGTTGAGCGGCGCGAAAAATTCACTGATGGTTATGTCGTATAATCTGCAAAGTTTCAGCACGGAACGCAGTGTCGGAATCGAATCGCCCGTTTCGTAACGTGATATGTCTAAATGCGTGTTTTCGATAACATACTCCTGCGAATAACCGCGTTCGTTACGCAACTGCTGCATCCGTTCGACAAGTGTTTTTACAAATGGTTCGTCTTTCCTGTTCAATTTTTTCTGTCTCATGTTTACAAAAGAAGACCCCATCTGCTATTTTTATACACGTGAATTCACGTGTATTGATTTTTTTTGTTTATATTTGCATAATCAAACAGCAATTCCGGGACGGGTTTGGGCGTAAGGATAACTACCATGCAAGGCCCGGAAGGCCGGTCAACAGAAGTTTGTACCTGAGCTCTTGCTTTTTTGCGCAGGTGGTACAGCGCTACCGGGTACGGTTCGGGCAATGAATTCTTCATAATCTGTGAGTTGCGTCACTAATTTTGTCCTGCCGTACCCGTATTTTTATATATCCCATGCTTCTCCGGACGATAAAAGGTCCGCACGCAAAAAGGGGCCTGACGCAAAAAAGTCTGCACGCAAAATGGGCCTGCACCTAAAAAGTGCAGGCCCTTTCGTCGTATCGTGCCGCCCGGCTTACGCCTGTGCAGGCTCCTGCTCGGCCATTACGCAGCGCGTCGTGCCGAAGATGTTGAGGTTGAGGTGCCCGGCGATGTAAGCCAGCGCCTTCTGGGCTTTGACCGAGTTGCCGGCGTCGTCCAGCGGAGGAGCGAACGCCGCAACGCCCATCACGCCCGGAATGACGCCCATGATTCCGCCGCCGACGCCCGTCTTGGCCGGAAGGCCCGTCGTGAAGAGCCAGTCGCCCGTATGCTCGTAGAAACCCACCGTCGCCATCAGCGATGCGATCTTCGGCGACAGTTCCGGTTTGAATACCGCCTGTTTGGTCACGGGATTCACGCCGCCGTTGGCGATCGTCGCGGCCATCGTTGCCAGCTGTTTGGCCGTCACGCCGATCGAACACTGGCGGGTGTAGATGTCCAGCGCCATGTCGGGATCGTCGTAAATTCGGTTGTAATTCTTCAGC
>CAKVKI010000354.1 GCA_934754975.1 uncultured Alistipes sp.
GTCTTGTTCAAACCGCAGTAAAAATTCCATCCCACATCATAATCTCCGTTCACATTGAATTCCGAAAATATTTCCGAACCGGCTCCTGTCGTCGTAAAGCCGGAGAACGCGTTGGGAGGCGGAACACAAAAGCCGGCAGGCGACGGATCGTAAACAGTTTTGACGACTTTCGTATCATTGGCGGTCGTCGCCACGTTATTGGCGCTCCACAGGTTGTAGTAGGTGGTCGAACACCAATCCATCGGCGAAGTGGTTCCGCAATAGAGCCTGTACGGAAGCTGTATGGATTCTCCGATCGTGACCCGGCCTATTCCGGTGCGGTCGAACGCATAACCGGTCTTGTCGGGATCGGTATGACAATCCTTATCGGCCGGGGAGCGCAGCCCCGACGCCGGCAGCATAGGGTCTTTACGGCCCCATTGGTAGTAGGGATTGTTCCCCGAACGGGCATATGAATAATCGGTCTGGACAAGTACGGCAACAGAACTCACCCCGGTGCGCTCCTGCGTAAAACGCACCTGCACACTGCGCTCGGGATACGTGACAAGGAAGCTGTCGCACCAGCCCAGATAGGACGGCATGAAGTCGTATTGATAGTTCTGCCGATTGGTCACGGTTTTCAGATCGCTGCCCGGCACGTAGTCCGTCACCCAGATATGCCAGCTCCACATGATTCGGCCGGAAGCGTCGCGCACGGCGACGACGGCATTGCCTTGTCGGATGGTTTCCACCGGAACTTCAAACGTAATATTCTGTTTATTGACGTCGAGAGCGATATTCTGCACCAACCCCGGCGTATCCTGCCAGACAAGGCAGGCGTCGGCGGGCGTACAACCCGAGTTATTGTAGATATACGGATTGGAAATCTCCGTATTCAGGTGCGTGACGAATTTCTTCAGCGCATACGTGCCGGTCGCAGACGAAGTGTAGGCCGTCGTATTCGGCGACCCGTCTTTGATCGCATTGCCGTAGACCAATGGGAACTTGTAGGTTCCCGGAGCGTTGATCACATAGCAGTTGGCCGTGTTCATCGTCTCCTTGCCGCCTTTGGTCGAAAGGTCGTAATTCGTTTCGGGGCCTGCGGCGCGCAGGTTGTCGTTGTGCGCATTGGTTTCGACCGGAAGTTGTGCGGCAACGGAGAAAGGATAGGAATTCGGAAACTCCGCAAGGTTCCTAGGGTTCGAGCCGGGTCCCGAGGTTTGGAAATCCGGAAGCATATCCGGTCTGGAGGTCGTCCATGTCACACCGCCATCGGTCGAAAACTCCGTCGTCCATGCATAGGGGAAATAGCGATCGGCGGCAGCATCGTAATAATAACTGTGGGTCGACATGTAATTGCCGGTCTTTCCTTCATAGGTAAACGATTTCGTATAAACCTGCATGTCGAACCGGACCGGCAGAAGCGGCACGAAATGTTCGATATTGCCGTAACAGATTTTGGCATAGGTCGCTGCCGTCGGCAGGAACAACCCCGAACGGTATTTGAACCGATAGCCATCGGCGGGGATCGTCATGCCCGAAAAATCGAGCGTATTGTCCGCCACGGGGGTACCGTCTTCCAGGCAGAGCTGCAATTCCGAAACGGATACGGGCGTCTTCTTATCGGCACCGACGAGGGTTACGGTACGCGTCTCGACCGATCCCGGCAGTTCGCCGCCGGGTTTCTGTCCGGCATCGGGCATCTGCACGGCAAACCGCATCAGGTCGACGGGCGTGGAAACGCTGTTCACGACCAACATCGTATCCCGGTCGGTCTTGACCATGTACTGGCCGTTACTCGTGGAACTTTTCCAACCGTCGCCCGACACCGTGACCGTATATTCGATATTGCTGCCGGGATTTTTCCACGCCTCGGCAGCAGATCCGTAACCGCTGCTGTTCACGCTCTCGATGCGGAAAATGTAATGCGTGTTGGGACGGATATCCAGATACTCGTTCGAGGCATCGCCGATAACGGATGTCGAAGAGAGCTGCCGCGAAAAATCGAGGCGGTAATACTCTTCCGTACCGGATGCAGTCAGGCTCAGAATCAACGCCGTACGTCTCTTGTCAAATGTATTCTCATCAATATCCGCTCCGCCCGCAATCGTCGAAAGCGGATAGGGAGCGCAGTAATTCACCGCAGTCAGGGCGGTCATATTGCCCGTATTGACGTCCGTACTCCAGGTTCCGCCAAATCCTGCGGCTCCGGGAATTTCGTATTTCCCGGCCCCCGTGTCGTAACGGACCTCCATACTGGTTTTCCGGGGAACTCCCGCCAGTGTGTACTTCACGGTCTTCCCGGCGAAAATGCCGGAACTGCCCAACTCGACCGTCACCTTGGCCAGCGAACGGACCATCGTACAGACATTCGACCCGGCCGACCAGACGACCGAACCGTACATCGGCTGCGGGTCGGATGCCGGCATAACCGCACCGTAAACGGGATTGTCATAAACAAGCAGCGCCGAAAGAGCGCTTTCGGAGGCTCCCGTAGCGAGTCCCTGCAGCGAAGTCCCGACCGACGCCGGATAATTCGCCACGACATAAACCTTGTCGTCTGTCTGCAGGCTGTAAGTCAGGTCGACGGAGGGCTGCGCCGTACCGTTGCCGGTGACTGCCGCCGCAGCCGCCGTCTGCTTGTAGACGAGCGCACCGCTGCGGTAAACCAACACATAAAGGCTGCTGATCCGGCACTCGGCCTCCGTGGCGGCGCGGGTGACGGTCACCTCCTGCGCATCGGGCATCCGGAGGGTCAGCTTGTCGCCGGACGCGGCGCCCGCCGCCGCGACTTCGTCCTTGATGCAGCCGGCCGTCAGCACGGCGGCCGCCAACAGGTATATAC
>CAKVKI010000355.1 GCA_934754975.1 uncultured Alistipes sp.
TCGACAATAAGGACTCGAAGAAGCGTTACCGTGCCGACGTGCTGATCGAAGACTGGCTCGCCAAGCAGGACGAGAAGATCGAAAAAGAGGTGGAGAAGGCCCGCAAGCGTTTCGGAGAGACTTTCGACGAAGCCAAATACCGTGAAACTTCGCCCCGTGTCGCCGAGACGGCCGCCCGGCGCGACGAGATGCACAAGCGTTTCGTCGAGGCGCAGAACAGCGGCGATTTGGTTGAACTGCGCCAGATTATCGTGGACTGCGAAATCGTCTGCCCGATTTCGGGTACGCGCAACTGGACCGAGGTGCGCCAGTTCAACCTGATGTTCTCGACCCAGATGGGCTCCACGGCCGAGGGCGCCAATACGATCTACCTGCGTCCCGAGACGGCGCAGGGTATCTTCGTAAACTTCCTGAACGTGCAGAAGACCGGACGCATGAAACTGCCGTTCGGTATCGCGCAGATCGGTAAGGCGTTCCGCAACGAGATCGTCGCCCGTCAGTTTATTTTCCGCATGCGCGAGTTCGAGCAGATGGAGATGCAGTTCTTCGTGCGCCCCGGCGAGGAGATGAAGTGGTGGCAGGCATGGAAGGAGACCCGTATGGCATGGCACCGTGCGCTGGGCTTCGGCGACGACCAGTACCGTTTCCACGACCATGAGAAGCTTGCGCACTATGCCAACGCCGCGACCGATATCGAGTATAACTTCCCGTTCGGCTTCAAGGAGGTCGAGGGCATCCATTCCCGCACGGATTTCGACCTGGGCAACCACCAGAAGTTCTCGGGCCGCAAGATCCAGTATTTCGATCCCGAAACGGGCGAGAGCTACGTGCCTTACGTGGTCGAGACCTCGATCGGCGTGGACCGCATGTTCCTGCAGGTGATGTCGGCGGCTTATACCGAAGAGCCGCTCGAAGGCGGCGATTCGCGCGTCGTGCTGCGCCTGCCTGCTGCGCTGGCGCCCGTGAAGGTGGCCATCCTGCCGCTGGTGAAGAAGGACGGCATGCCCGAGGTGGCGCAGAAGATCGTGGACCTCTTGAAATACGATTACAACGTCGTTTACGACGAGAAGGATTCCGTCGGCAAACGTTACCGCCGTCAGGACGCCGTCGGTACGCCGTTCTGCGTGACCGTCGACGGTCAGACGCTCGAAGACAATACCGTGACGGTGCGCCGCCGCGATACGATGGAGCAGGAGCGCGTGGCTATCGACAAACTGCCCGCGCTGGTCGGGGAGGAGTGTTCCTACCGCAACCTGTTCCGCAAACTGAACCTGTAACAGACCGGCGGCATGGATGGTAAGCGGAAAAAGGACCGCAGCCTGTGGTGGGGACTTCTGGGTTTCATCGTGATTGCGCTGCTGATCGGCTGGCTGCTGAAGGACTGGTATCTGGACGGACAGTCCGGACTCAATCTCTGATCCGTGGGCCGCATCCTCGCCATAGATTACGGTACGAAGCGTACGGGAATCGCCGTGAGCGATCCCCTGCGGCTGATTGCCGGAGGACTCGAAACGGTCGAAACAAAGGGACTCGAAGCGTGGCTGGCAAAATATTTCGCTGCCGAAAACGTTACTACCATTGTGGTGGGCAAGCCGACGCAGATGGACGGCACGCCGTCGGAAACATGGCGTTTCGTCGAACCGCTGGCGGCGCGGCTGCGCAGAGCCTGGCCTGATAAGGAGGTCGTCTTTTACGACGAACGCTTTACCTCGGTGATGGCGCATCGCACGATGCTCGAAAGCGGCATCGGCAAGATGGCCCGGCGCAACAAGGCGCTGGTGGACAAGATTTCCGCCACGATTATTTTACAAAGTTATATGGAATCGGTTTCCCGTAATAGCGGTTGAATCCGGCGGCAGGTAACTGAGCGTGAGTCGATGTGTTGGGTGTGTCCTCCGGGCCGCGATGTGACAGGCCCTTTCTGAGGAAAGGGTTTGGCAGGCAGATTTGTGAACACGGCTGAAAGCCGTGACGAAGACGGTGGAAAGCAAATCCCCGTTCGGTTTTGAAAATATAGATTTAAGATATGATTTATCCGATTGTTATATATGGGAACGAGGTGCTTCGCAAACAGTGTGAAGAGATTACGCCCGACTATCCCGAAGTGAAAAAACTGGTTGAGGACATGTTCCTGACGCTCGGCGAAGCCGAAGGCGTCGGACTGGCCGCGCCGCAGATCGGCAAGGCCATTCGTCTGTTCATCGTCGATTGCACGCCGTGGGGCGAGGACCATCCCGAATGTGCCGACTATAAGCGCGCCTTTATCAACCCCGAAATTTACGCGTTCTCCGAGGAGAAGAAGACCTATAACGAAGGTTGTCTTTCGTTTCCGGGCATTCATGCCGATGTGCCTCGTTCGCTGGCGATTAAGATGCGTTATTTCGATGAAAACTTTATCGAACACGACGAGGAATTCCACGGCCTGAAGGCGTGGGTCATCCAGCATGAATACGACCATATCGAAGGCGTGGTCTTCACGGACCGCATTTCTCCGCTTCGCCGCAACTTGCTGAAAGGCAAATTGATGAATCTCGCAAAAGGCAAATACCGCGCGGCCTATAAAACGAAGGGCTGACCCCGGTAAGGCGGGTGTACTGCTTGCGGAAAAACGAAGGGATTGATCCGAGTATGTGGAAATAGGGGCGTGTATCGCTCTTGATACGGAAAAACGAATAAGCCCGGTCCTGCAAAGGACCGGGCTTATTCGTTTTATCGTTGCGCTTTTAGAATTTGTAAGTCGCGCCGATGTTGATAAGGATCGGATTTTTGTGATATTCGGCGGTCTGGATCATCCACTTGAAGCCGGCTGAGAGGTCCCAGTTA
>CAKVKI010000356.1 GCA_934754975.1 uncultured Alistipes sp.
TATTAATTTAGTGATGCAGAACTTCAACTTAAAATTCAACGGATATGATTATCACATTTAACGAGTTGCGCCGTATCAAGGACAGACTGCCCAGCGGCAGCTCGCAGCGCATTGCAGATGAGTTAGGAATCGATGTAGACACAGTCCGCAACTATTTCGGAGGGAAACACGAAGCGAAGGAGTGCGTGGGTGTCCATTTCGAGCCGGGACCGGACGGGGGCGTTGTTACGCTGGACGATACGACGATTCTCGACGTTGCAATGCGTATTCTGGGCGAGCAGAAATAAATATTGTATGCCGGCCTTCGGGCCGTGTCGCCGGGCCTGCGATCGCGCAGGCCTGTTTTTTTGCCGCCGCCGCAAGTTCGTGCGGCCTGCAGTTCCGCGGCTTCCGTTTCCAGCCCTCTCTTTTCCAGCCTTCTTTCCCGGTTTCCTTTCCTGAATCTTTTTCCCTGTTCTTTTTTCAGTTCCTTTTCCCTGTCTCCTTTTTCTGTCGCGTCCTGTCTGTCGCGTCCTGTCTGTCGTGTCCTGTCTGTCGCGTCCTGTCTGCTGCGGCCTGTCTGTTGCGGCGGCGTTTTTGTCGCCGTTACCGTCTTTTGCCGTTGGACCTCTTTGATGTTTCGGCCTGCTTTCCGCTGCTTTATTCTTCCCTGCCGCGCTGTCGCGGCCTGCCGTCCGGACATTTTGTTTTTTCCCGTCTTCGTTACACCCGGCATCTCTGCTCCGTTCCGTCCACGCCCTTTCCCTGAAAAGAACCTCCCGCGCCTGACCGCAGTGCCGGCCCTCCGTGCCGCTTCTGCCAAAATAACACCTTTTCCCGTGCTTTCCGGTGCGATAATCCGGACCCGGCCTGCCATTCTGCTGACAATTTGGCAGAGATTGCCGTTTGGTACAACCTTTGTTCAAATTCAGGGCGTGACCGGCGCTCCGGACCCGCAGGGTAAAAGGACCCGGGCTGCACGGAAAAGAAATACAAACAATTAAACTTATATACGATTATGGCAAAAATTATTGGTATCGACTTAGGAACTACGAACTCCTGCGTAGCAGTGATGGAAGGCAACGAGCCTGTAGTTATTCCCAACTCCGAAGGACACCGCACGACTCCGTCGGTAGTGGCCTTTACGGCGGACGGCGAACGCAAAGTGGGCGACCCGGCTAAACGCCAGGCCATCACCAACCCCAAACGTACGGTCTTTTCGATCAAGCGTTTCATGGGCGAGCGTTACGATCAGGTAGCGGCCGATATCGCACGCGCTCCGTATGAAATCGTCAAGGGCGACAACAATACGCCCCGTGTCGATATCGACGGACGCCAGTACACTCCGCAGGAGATCTCGGCGATCATCCTGCAGAAGATGAAGAAAACGGCCGAGGACTACCTCGGACAGGAGGTTTCGGAAGCCGTCATTACGGTTCCGGCTTACTTCTCCGACTCGCAGCGCCAGGCCACCAAGGAAGCGGGTGAAATCGCCGGGCTGAAAGTCCGCCGTATCATCAACGAGCCTACCGCAGCCGCGCTGGCTTACGGTATGGACAAGAAGAACAGCGACATGAAGATCGCCGTGTACGACCTCGGCGGCGGTACGTTCGATATTTCGATTCTCGAACTGGGCGACGGCGTTTTCGAAGTGAAATCGACCAACGGCGATACGCACCTGGGCGGTGACGACTTCGACCACGTGCTGATCGACTATATGGCCGAGGCGTTCAAGGCCGAACACCAGATCGACCTGCGTCAGGACCCGATGGCCATGCAGCGTCTGAAGGAAGCCGCGGAGAAGGCGAAGATCGAACTCTCCTCTTCGACCACTACGGAGATCAACCTCCCGTACATCATGCCGGTAAACGGTATTCCGCAGCACCTTGTAATGTCGCTCACGCGCGCCAAATTCGAGCAGCTCTGCGATCACCTGATCCGCAAGACCATCGAACCCTGTAAGTTGGCGATGCGCGACGCCGGTCTCGACGTTTCGCAGATCAACGAGGTGATTCTCGTGGGCGGCTCGACCCGTATTCCCGCGATTCAGAAGATCGTGGAGGAGTTCTTCGGCAAAACGCCCAACAGAAGCGTGAATCCCGACGAAGTCGTAGCCGTAGGCGCCGCAATTCAGGGCGGTGTACTCACGGGCGAGGTGAAGGACGTACTGCTGCTCGACGTTACGCCGCTGTCGCTGGGTATCGAGACCCTGGGCGGTGTGATGACCAAGCTCATCGACGCCAACACCACCATCCCGACCCGCAAGTCGGAGGTATTCTCGACGGCCGCCGACAACCAGCCTTCGGTCGAAATCAACGTCGTGCAGGGCGAGCGTCCGCTGGCCCGCGACAACAAGTCGATCGGCAGGTTCCATCTGGACGGTATTCCGGCTGCGCCGCGCGGTGTGCCGCAGATCGAAGTGACCTTCGACATCGACGCCAACGGCATCCTGAACGTATCGGCCAAGGACAAGGGTACGGGCAAGGAGCAGAAGATCCGCATCGAAGCCTCTTCGGGCCTTACCGAACAGGAGATCCAGCGCATGCGCGATGAGGCCAAAGCCAACGAAGCGAAGGACAAGGAAGAGAAGGAGCGTATCGACAAGATCAACGCCGCCGACTCGAATATCTTCGCAACGGAGAAACAGCTTTCGGAGTACGGCGACAAACTTCCGGCCGACAAGAAATCGGCTATCGAAGGCGCGCTGGCCAAACTGAAGGAGGCCCATAAGAACGCCGACGTTGCGGCTATCGACACGGCGATCGCCGAGCTGAACGCCGCATGGCAGGCCGCTTCGCAGGACATCTACGCCCAGCAGCAGGCGCAGGGCGCACAGCCCGGAGC
>CAKVKI010000357.1 GCA_934754975.1 uncultured Alistipes sp.
TTAATACTCGCAATCATCCGAATAATCCACCGAACTCGGACCCAGTTCGCCGCCGTGGGGCTGGGAGATCGCGAATCCCGCTTCCGCCCTGACCGTGAGTATCTCCAATTCCGGCTTTGTGTAAGCTGCTTTCATCAGATATGTATTTTATAGATAAATCGGGACGGTTGTTACCTCCGTCCCGATAGCTGTATTCGCGTCGTCGAAGTTATTCGACCGTGTAGGTGAAATTAGCGAACTCGACGTGGTAGGAGCCGCCCGTACTCAGTATCTTGACCATAATCCGCTGTCCGTTCGTAACCGTGAACGTATGGGTCTGGATTCCCGATTTGCACTCTTTGTCATTGCCGCTCTGGATGTTGTTTCTGTTCCGGAGCCAAGATTCGGTGATCGGGCCGTTGGCTGTTACGCCGATCCGGTATTTGATGTTGAATATGGCGCGGTTGGATGCCACTTCGAACGATACCTTTACGGTTTTCGAGCCGTCGCACTGGATCGGAGCCGTAACGAACGCGCCGTTGTTGTCGTCGTTGGTGCCTGCCGGAACCTGCAGCTGGATACGGTGTTTCTTGAGTTTGTCGTCGCCGTTCTTGTCGCTTTTAAGCTCCGAGCGGTAGAAGTACCAGCCGTCGAAGATTCCGGCCGGATCGTACTGGGGATCCACGAAGTAGAATCCGTTGTCTTTCCATGTGTCCGAGCCGTATTTCTTGTCGATCGCATCGGGAACCTGGATCGTAACCGTCTTCTTGTTGCAGGGGACGCTCATCGTGTAATGATGGTTGCGTTTCAGACCGGCCAGGGTGAACGACTTGTCCGAATAGGTCAGTCCGTCGGTGGTCATGACCTGCACGTTCATCGTCGAGTGGATGCTGACCGGCAGCATGCCGATCGTAAACTCTTTCTGGTTCGTGGGAATGGTAATCGAGTTGGTTACCGACGACGCGGTGAAGTTGCCCAGGTGGTCGATCGTGCCGGCGGTCGGCATTACGTCGCCGCTGGTGCTGATGATGATCTTCTTGGGCGTTTCGTTGCTGCCGAGTCCGAGTTTCATCTTGATACGGGCCATCAGCGGTTTGAATGTGAAATTGACGGGCAGCACTTTCGTGTCCTCGTTGATTTCGAACGGAGTTTCCCAGACGTTCGTATACATGAAGTCGTAGTCGGCGAGGTTTGTCGTGAAGTAGGACGACCCCCAAGTGTGTTTGAACACCTTGTTTACGGCGTCGAACGTGGCGCCGCAGCTGTACGGGTAGTGTGCCGCGGCCAGCGCATAGCTGCCTACGGGTACGTTGCCGGTGAAGGTGGTGGTAGCGCCCGTTTTGTCGGCTGTAAATTCGAATTTCTGCGTCGTGGAGCCGTTGTACAGGAATACGGCGACTTTGTCGCCCTGCACCCAGGTCGTCGCCGTGCCGTCTACGGCGGTACGGGTCTCATCGGCAATCGCATCTTCGGGAATGGTTACCTGAATGTATTTCGCATCTGCCGGAGCCGTCGCAGCTTCCTCCTTGCTGCATGCGCTCATGCCGACTGCGGCAAGCATTGCTATAACAAATAATTTTTTCATAACGCTTTTTTGTTTTGAATGTTAATTTTCAAGGCTTCGGACCGCTATTCGTAATCGTCATAGGAGAGCGATCGCGTACCGCCCAGTTCACCGCCGCCGGTTCCCGGTTCGATGTCGCTGCTTACGGCAAATCCTTTTTCGACGCGCACGGAGATTTGAACCAGCTCCGGAGCTTCATAGGGCATTGATTGTTTTTTCATGGTCATTACTTTTTTTAGTTGTTGAGTGTGACGTTGCTTTTTGTTATCTGTTGATTTGTTGTTTTTCGAATTTCCGCGGATCAGGCTCTTACACAGAGTACTCTTACGCTGCATCTCTCTTCGTCCCTGAGAAGCTGTATTTCCACTACGGCCGTCCGCCGCTCGGTCCGGTGCAGTTCGTGGAGCTGGGCTTCGATCCTCTGCTCCTCTGCCTGCGGGAGCTGCTGCATGATCCAGAGGCTCTGTTGGCGGGGAGCGTACACGCGTACTCTCCCCTCCTCCAGATATGCCAGCAGATGATGCGTCGCCGGATAGTGCGTTTCATTTGTCGCGGATGTTACAGTCCGGGGCATAAATCAATTGTTTTTCAGGTTATTCCACAATGACGGCGCGGTTCAGTTCCGGCTCTGCAAAGCGGTTGTTCGTATCGCCTTCGGCTTTCTTGATCAGGCGCTCGGGCGCGATGCCGTATTTGTTCTTCAGCAGGTTGTAGACATACTCCATCCGCTGTTCGCTCAGCCGCTGGTTCAGCTCCTTGGTTCCCGTGGCCTTGTCCGCCGAACCGATCAGCGTGAAGGTCTTTTCCTTGTCGGCTTTCATGGCGTTCTTGACATAGAATTCGAGGTTCGTAAGCTCCTTGCTGTCGAGCGTGGCCTTGCCGATCTTGAAGAAGAGCGCTACCGGCGATGCGGCGACTTTCTGCTCCGCTACGACCTTGGGAGGCGCATTGCGCAGTTTCTCGTTTTCGTCGCTCAGCACCGAGTTCTTCGATGCGAGGTCGCTGTTGTTGTCTTCGAGACGTTTGATTCGGTCGAGGTAAGGCGTGAAATCCACCGGCTGCGGCTTCGAGGCGCGTGTGAAGCCGCGACGGTTGAATTTATACGCCAGACCTGCGGTAACCGAAAGCATGCCTTCGCCCAGACGGCCGCCCGTCACCCCGTCGAAACGCTGGTTTACCAGCAGACAGCGCGCTTCGAGCGTGAGGTCGAGCGCCTTGCACAGACGTACGACGTTCAGCAGGCCGACGTCGAATCCGATTTCGTTGTCATGGGT
>CAKVKI010000358.1 GCA_934754975.1 uncultured Alistipes sp.
TCGCTACGGTGTTCAATGCGCTGGCCGACGGCTTCGTGCCCGACGGCTCGGGTATTCTGGTGCGGCTGCTGATTATGATCCCGATCCTGCTCATCGGCCACGGCATCAACCTTTTCATGTCCACCATTTCGTCGTTCGTACACCCGATGCGTCTTACGTTCGTGGAATTTTATAAAAATGCAGGCTTCGAAATGTCGATGCGTACGTTCGACCCCCTGCGCAAAATAGATAATTCGGAAAACAAATAACAACTAAAACAAATTACAATTATGGAATCAACAACTGCAATTATTTTAGGCTATCTCGGCGTAGCGCTGATGGTCGGTCTTTCGGGCGTAGCGAGCTGTATCGGTACTTCGATCGCCGGTATGGCATCGGTGGGCGCCATGAAGAAAAACGGAGGAGCTTTCGGTAGCTACATGATCCTTTCGGCCATTCCCGGTTCGCAGGGTCTCTACGGTTTCGTGGGCTACTTCATCATCAAGGGTTTCCTGACCGATTCGATGACCTTGCTGCAGGGTGCGGCCATCTTCGGCGCCGGTCTGCTGACGGGTCTGGTCTGCCTCGCTTCGTCGTACTTCCAGTCGAAGGTCTGCGCCAACGGTATCGCCGCTATCGGCAACGGCCACGACGTAATGGGCAAGACGCTTATTCTGGCCGCCTTCCCCGAGTTGTACGCCATTCTTACGGTAGCCGCCGTGTTCCTGATCGCGGGCGCTATCTAATCTGCCGCCGCAGAATTATTTTACGGGGCGGAACGTCGGATGCGATGTTTCGCCCCGTTTTTTTGGAAATTGTTCTCCGGAACGGCTTCCCGATCGTAAAATAATACATTTATTGCGTAAAATAGTACTTGTTCTCCCGGCTGTTTTACGTATTTTTGTGAAAACTCAAAATCTTTAAACCCTGACTTAATATGAAACCGAACCGATTTATGCTTGCCCTGGCCGCCTTGTGCTTTGCCGCGGGCGGTGCTTCGGCGCAGCAGGCCGACGGCCAATCCGTGGCGCCCAAGACCTACAAGGCCTATATGGTCAGCAACGCCCATCTCGACACCCAGTGGAACTGGGACGTGCAGACGACTATTCGCGAGTACATTCCCCGCACGCTGTTCCAGAACCTCTACCTTATGGAACGTTTCCCCGACTACCGCTTCAGCTTCGAAGGCGGCGTCGTCTATTCGTGGATGAAGGAGTACTATCCCCTGCATTACGAGCGGATGAAGAAGTACATCGCCTCGGGCCAGTGGCATATCGCCGGCGCTTCGTGGGACGCCAACGACCCCAACATGCCCTCGGCCGAGTCGTTCTTCCGCAACATCCTGCTCGGACAGGAGTATTATAAAAAGGAGTTCGGCGTACGTTCGACCGATATTTTCCTGCCCGACTGCTTCGGCTTCGGCTATACGCTGCCGACCATCGCAGCCCACAGCGGCCTGATCGGCATGTCCACGCAGAAGCTCAGCTGGCGCAACCACGACTTTTACGACGCTCCCTACCACAAGAAAAATCCTTTCTCGTGGGGCGTATGGTACGGCATCGACGGCAGTTCGGTGATCGCGGCCTTCGATACGGGCGGCTACAACTCGGAGCTTCCCGAGAACGTGCAGTATAACGAACGCCTGATGGAGCGCGCGGCTCACGGTTACGACAACACCTGCTTCCGCTACTATGCCGGCGGCGGCGAAGGGGTCGGCGACAAGGGCAACAGCGGTACGGTGACTACCAGCCGCCGCCTGACCAAGGCGATCAACGACCCGAACGCCCCGATCGAGATCATCAGCGCCACGAGCGACGACCTGTTCAAAGCCTACCTCGGCCGTAAAGCCGAGCTGCCCTCCTTCGACGGCGAATTGCTGATGGACGTACATGCTACGGGGTGCTATACCTCACAAACGGCCATGAAATACTACAACCGCCGCAACGAGGAGCTGACCGGCGCCGCCGAGCGCGCTTCGGTCGCCGCCGACTGGCTCGGTGCGCTGGCTTACGACCAGCAGAAACTCACCGAGATCTGGCAGCGTTTCATCTGGCACCAGTTCCACGACGACCTGACGGGTACGAGTATTCCTGCGGCTTATACATGGTCGTGGAACGACGAGCTGATCGCCCTGCGGCAGGCCGGCGACGTGATGAACACGGCGGTCGGTGCGATGAGCTATTCGCTCGATACGCGCGTCAAGGGTACGCCCGTGGTGGTCTATAACGCCGTGACTTATCCCGTCAAAGCCGTTGTCGAGGCCGAGATTCCGCTCGCCGCCAAAACCAAGGGCGTAGCCGTATACGGTCCCGACGGCCGCCGCGTGGCCGCGCAGATTCTCAGCCGCGAGGGCGACAAGGCCGTGATCGCATTCGCCGCCGACGTGAAGTCGGTGGGGTATGCCGTTTACGACGTCCGTCCGGCGTCGCCCGCCAAATCGTCGGCGCTGAAAGTAGACGGCAATACGATCGAGAATAGCGTTTACAAGGTGACGCTCGACAAGAACGGCGACATCGCGTCGCTCGTGGACAAGCGTTACGGCCGTGAACTGGTCGAGCAGGGCAAGGCGTTCCGGCTGGCGATTTTCGAAGGCAATCCGTCGAACGAATGGCCCGCATGGGAGGTGCTGAAGGAGGTCGTTGACAAGACTCCGCGCGCCGTTACCGACAATGTTTCGGTATCCGTCGGCGAAGAAGGCCCCGTGCGCGCATCGCTCAAGGTGGAGCGCACGTACGGAGATTCGAAGTTTACGCAGTACGTCACGCTGACCGACGGCGCGCAGGACGACCGCATCGACATCCGTACGACGGTGGACTGGAACAGCCGCAATACGC
>CAKVKI010000359.1 GCA_934754975.1 uncultured Alistipes sp.
GTGGCGGGCGAGAATATGGGGCCGGCGAAACTTAAGAAAGCCGAGAAACTGGGCGTGAAGATCATTTCCGAAGAGGCTTTTACCGCCATGATCGGCAGCGGCGAAACCCCGGCCGGGATTTCGGAGGAAAAGCAGGCGGAAGGGAGTGCGGCGACAAAAGACGCGGCCGAGTTAAAGCTGTTTTAGCAGGCAGGCCCAGCCCGGATACGCCGTCCCGCCGGTACGGAGAAACGGAGGCGGGAGCGGGAAAAGTTGCAGCCGAAACAGGAGGCGCAGCGGCGGAAGCAGGAGGCACAACAGCGGAAGCAGGAGACACAGCGGCGGAAACAGGAGACGCAGCGGCGGAAGCAAGAGACGCAGCGGCGGAAGCAGGAGACACAGCGGCGGAAACAGGAGACGCAGCAGCGGAAGCAAGAGACACAGCGGCGGAAACAGGAGACGCAGCGGCGGAAGACGGAGACGCGGCAGCGGAAGCAGGGAATGCAGCGGCGGAAGCAGGAGACGCGATGCTGAAAACAGTAAAAACAAAGGCGAAAGACGGAGACGCGGCGGCGGAAACAGCGTAAGCGCCGCATCGCGGAAGACGGCCGCCGCAGGATAAAGATTAGGAACAAAACCCGAATACGATGATAAGAGAGAAACTGACAGGCGTGGGGGTCGCAATGATAACCCCCTTCACATCGGACGGACGCGTCGATTATCAGGCATTGGCGCACATGATCGATTACGTAATAGAGGGCGGCGTGGATTATATCGTGGCGCTCGGCACCACGGCCGAAACCCCGACGCTCTACATGCCCGAACGTGCGGTGATCGCCATGTTCATCACCAATCATATCGCAGGCCGAGTGCCGCTGGTGATGGGCTGCGGCGGCAACTCGACGTCGGAGGTGCTGGACCAGCTCCGCGAATTCGACCTGCGGGGCGCGGACGCCATTCTGAGCGTGACGCCCTACTACAACAAACCGTCGCAGGAGGGACTTTACCAGCATTTCCGCACCGTATCGGAACATTCGCCCCTGCCCGTGATCCTCTACAACATACCGGGCCGCTCGGGTGTGAACATGACCGCCGAGACCACGCTGCGGCTGGCGCGCGACATGAAAAACGTCATCGGCATCAAGGAGGCGTCGGGCGACATCGAGCAGATGCAGCGCATCCTCGACAACCGGCCCGAAGGATTCCTGGTGCTGTCGGGCGACGACGGCATGACGCTCGACCTGATGCGCCGCGGCGGCGAAGGCGTGATTTCGGTGGCGGCGAACGCATTTCCGAAGCGGTTCATGCAGTGCGTGAATTATGCCAAACAAGGCGATTTCGACCGCGCCGAACAGGAGTACGGGGCGCTCGACGAAGTCGTGCATGCGCTGTTCGAGGAGGGCAATCCCGTGGGTGCGAAATGCGCGCTCTCGGTGATGGGCAAAATCGGCCCCACGATGCGGCTGCCGCTGATCGAGGGTTCGCAGGCGCTGCGCGAAAAATTCCGCAGGCTGATCGCGGAATACGATTTGCGCTGATTCCGCGTTAGTGTCTAAAAATACGGACTAAAACACGGATATGAAAAATTTACTGCTGTTACTGCTTCTGCTTCCGGCGCTGGCCGCGGCGAAGGTTCCCGACGAGGAGGATATTCAGAACAAGACGATGGACGCCGAGTCGCCGTTCTACTATCCGTCACTGATGATGCGCTACAATGCCGGCGACGAAACGCTGACCGACGAGGATTACCACTACCTCTATTACGGGTATGCCTATCAGGAGGGTTACAAACCGCTGGACTCGAATCCCGATCTGGACAAACTGCTGATGATGGCTTCGGGACTCGATCCCGACAAACCGGCCGTCGAGACGCTCGAAGCGATGCTCTACACGGGCGAAGATGCGCTGGCCCGCGATCCGTTCAGCCCCAAGGTCCTCAACCTGATGGCCTACGCCCACGGCGCGCTGGACAATAAACTGCAGGAAAAGATGTATTACAACCGGATGCAGGGCGTCATCCGGGCGATTCAGGAGTCGGGAGACGCGCTGACGCAGAAAACGCCGCGCCATATCCTGATGTTCGACCACGCGCTCGACGTAATGGCTACCGAAGGGCTTTCGTACGGCAAAAGCCGCATCATCAGCCGAACGGTGGAGTTCATACCGCTGACCGTCCCCTACACCGTGGAGGGCAAGAAGCGCAAGGGGCTCTACTACGACTTCGGACGCATATATTGGAACAAACCCGAAGGTTATACCTATAAACGAGACCGCACATGGCAGTTCAACAACCTCAAACCCCGTACGTACAAATAATCCGGCGCACGTTCTGCCTGCTGCTGGCGCTGGCGGTTTTCGCCGGCTGCAAAAAGGAGCAGGAGCCGTCGAAAATATCGAGTTCGCAGGAAGAAGCGGTGCTGCGCAGTACGGCCGGGTCGGTCGCGGCGTTCACCGTGACGGCGACCGGACCGTGGACGCTGACCACCACGGGCGGTGGATTCGGCATCTCCCCCACCGCAGGCGGCCGGGGCGAAACGACGGTAACGGTGACGGCTGCGGACGAGAATCCGGGCCGGAACCGCATCAAGCTGGGGACGGTCGCGCTGACTCTGACCGCAGGAGGCGCGCAGTGCAGCGTCACCGTGTCGCAGAGTCCGGCGACGGCGACGCAGACCATGCTGCTCTACATGCCGGGACGGGATTTGCTGAAATTCTACAAACAGAATATCGACGGCATCCTCAAGGCCGTCGGCGCAAATGTTCCGGGCGACGGCCGCGTATTGGTCTGCTACCAGCCCAACGC
>CAKVKI010000360.1 GCA_934754975.1 uncultured Alistipes sp.
GTGTGGACTATATTTGCCTGACCGATCCTGCCGATCTGCATCCGATGCTGGTCCGGGAAATTTCGGAGGTACACAAGAAGGGCACCCGTGTGGTTTATGATATCGATTATAACCGGATCGAGCTTCTTTGGAAACAAAAGCTCGAAGAGGAGGAAGCCGCTAAACCCGAACAACCAGAAACACCTGCGGAACCCGCTTTGGCGCAGCATGTAAACGGCGATAATGGCGAAGGCGGGGATGAACTGACGCCCGAACAGGAACTGGAACTCCGATTTCTCGAATTCTGCAGGGAGCAGACCGGAATCCAGTTGGCTTATTGCGACAAGTACGGGTTCGACGGCGTGGAAATTATTTATACGGGACGCGCTTTGCTGAGCATGACAGAGGATGTTAAAGCGATTTATGCGGCGCGTCAGGAGGCATTTGTGGCCACCGTCGGCAATTGGTATGAGCATCATCGTGATAAATTGCTCTTTTTCCGGGGTAATCCGCAGAATCTTGTCGATATGGCGATTCTGTCGAATTGCAGGTATATCGTTATTCCGGCATTGACCGCCACTACCGGTGATGAACTGTCGCTTGCCGTGCTGACGGCTGCGGCGGACGGTGTGCCGACCGATCGTTTCATCGTTGGCGTCAAGACTCCGTCGATTACCGATCCCACGGACGAGAGCGGTTATTTCGCCGCTTACGAGGCCGACGGGAAAACCCGTATTCGTGCGGTGAAAGGCGCTGCCGAATGGGTTATGGAGCCTGCGCCGTATACGAAAGCGGGTATTGCCGTTGCCGATGCGCAGAACGATTACTTCAATACGACTTTGGTTTATAAAAATATCCGGGAAGCGATCCATTTTATGAATCCCGCCCCTCAAAACTAATGCGAACATGAGATTCAATAAGTTTAATATTTTTGCCGCTGCGCTTGCCGCCCTCGCGTTGTCGGGCTGCAGGAACGAGGATACCGACCGCCAGCATTACGACAACAAACTCTTCATTTCGACTTCTGCTTTCACCGACGAGATGCTTATCAAAGGAACGGAACCTACTTATGAGCGTGATATTACGGCTGGCATCGCCAAGCCTGTAGGACATGATATTTCGGTCGAATTCGCTGCGGCTCCCGAGCTGTTCGACCACTATCGGGAAGCTTTTTATGACAAGGATGTGCTTTTGCTCTCCCCGGAGCATTACCGGTTCGATGAGCATCAGACTATCATCCAGTCGGGAAGTGTAACGAGCGCTCCCGTGAAAATCAAATTCGTCGATGTGAATCTGCTGGATAAGAACGAACGTTATGTACTGCCCGTAACGATCCGGTCGGTAACGGGCATGGAGGTGCTGAACAGCGCCCGCAGTCTCTATTTTCTCTTTAAAGGAGCCGCGCTGATTAATGTGGTTGCCGATATTGCGGAGAATCGTGCGTGGCCGGCATGGAAAGACGCATCCCCGGTTACGAACATGAGTACGTTCACGCTGGAAGCCTTGATTTACGGCAACGCCTTCAAAAACCAGATTTCGACGATCATGGGCATCGAAGGGAAGTTTCTCGTTCGTATCGGTGACTCGGGAGTCGCTTCCAATCAGATACAGATCGCCTCGGATCGGAATGCAACCAGTTCTGACCTGAAACTTGATGCGGGGCGTTGGTATCATTTCGCTGTGACTTTCGATAGGGGAGATATTAAAGTCTATCTCGATGGTGTGGAGAAACAGCTCGATTATGACAATGTGGGCACTTCATCGGTGAACTTCGGTGTTCCTCATTCCGACGAATCGGGCGGTAAACCCCGTTGCTTCTGGATCGGCTATTCGTATAGTAAGGATCGTTATCTGGACGGGATGGTTTCCGAAGTGCGTATTTGGGACAAAGTGCTTTCGGCCGAGGAGATCAATGCTCCGGACCATTTCTATCTGGTGGAACCGACGGCGGACGGACTGGTCGCCTATTGGAAATTCGACGAGGGGGCGGGCAAAACCGTGAAAGATTATACTTCTTATGGCAATGACCTCACTGTCGAAAAAGACCTGAAGTGGGTGCCCGTATCGCTTCCCGAATTGGATAAATAATAGCTAATTTTTATACCTGAAATGATTATGAACACCACAAAATATCTGAAACAGGGCATTATCCCGCTTGTGCTGATGTTGGGGGCTCTGGCATCCACGGCCTGTTCCGACGACATCGAAGCCGGCAGAAAGATCGACGAAGGGGCTTACGAAGGCGTGACCCGGATCGACGGGATGCTGCTCGATGCGAATTCGAATAAAAATGAGTCGGTAATCGAGTTGCGATCGGACAAATACCAGACCGATGTCTTTTTCCGTCTGACGAAGGCGCCGCAAAAAGGCGTCGATGTGAAGATCGAGGTTGATCCGGGTTATCTGGATGCCTACAATGCCGAACACGGAACCCAGTTTCAGCTTTTTCCTGCTGCGAACGTATCCATCGCCCGCGAAGGACGGCTCCTGCTGGCCCCGGACGAAACTCGTTCGGCCGATGTCGGTATTACGCTCACCGCTTCCGATGAACTGCAGGAGAATGTGACCTATGCGCTTCCGCTTGAGGCAGTCTCTCCGACAGACGGAATTACCCTTGGGGACAAGGCCCGGCATGCTCTCTACCTGATTAAGGACATGCGCAGCCAGAGCGATGCGGATAAGGGACCGGATGCCGTGAAAACGGTGGTTTATTTCGAAGTGAATGATACCAATCCGCTCAATGCGCTCGAATTTGTGCTGAAAGAGAGCGGAAAACTCTTTTTCGATGAGGTTGTACTT
>CAKVKI010000361.1 GCA_934754975.1 uncultured Alistipes sp.
GGTTCTGTTTCAGGTTATTTCGTTACGGCAGGGTTCTGCAGCTGGATCGCACGGCGCAGGTGGCCGTAGGGTATCTCCTTGTCGGCGCCCGAATCGGAAGTGTGGTAGTCGCGCAGGCAGAAAAATGCGCCGAATCCGCCCTTGAAGCGGCCTTCCGGGGCCTTGGCCGCCGCTTGCGCCTCCATGCCTCCGCCGGTCTGCCAGTAAGTGCCGATGTTCTCCGTGAAGACCTGTTTTTCGTAGGGGAACGTCGAGGTGAAGGAGACGCTGCTGCTGCCGTAGTTCTGCTTCACGTAGTAGTCGAGGTACGGCTCTGTCTCTGCCGGAGGGGTGTGTCCGTCCACGATCAGCAGTTTTTCAGGATTGGGCGACATCGGGCCGATAAACTGGCCGAGATACTTCACGAATAAAGTCATGCGGTCGCCGTAGATTCCGTATTGCTGTTCATCCCGGGATTCCGGTTCGTAGTCGAGGTCCAGTCCGTCGATGCCGTAATTCCATACGTCATTGAGCAGGTGGTTGCCGTAGAGGACGCACCAGTCGGGATAAACGCCGTCGGGGTCGATCGTCGTTTTCTGGTTTTCCATATCCTCGCGCGTGAGTCCGAAGTTGGCGAAGTTGTCGTTCTCCATGATCCGGATGATCGTGGGCATCACCAGGCGGGTGCCCTTCTTGTGGCGCATTTCCCACATCTCTTTGTGAGCCAGCGGATTCTTGGCCGGGTCGGGATAACCGCCCCAGAGCGAGCAGATGTCCACGCTGTCGGGAAGCCCGGCGAAGCGGTAAGCCATCGAGAAACTCTGGTCGTAGTCCGAGAACCACACGAAGCAGAGCGAGCGTTCCTTGAAGGTATCCTTGTAGGCGCGCAGGTTGGCGTAATATTCTTCCGAGTATTTGTAGGCGGGCTGCATATTCATAGGTTCGGCATCTGTGTCGCACGCAGTGAATCCGGCGCATACCGCAAATATGACGGCAAGGGTCGTTATTATTTTTTTCATGGTTGTTCAGGTTTTCGGGTTTATAATCTCGGGTTCTTGTCCCACCATACATTCGTGCCTCCGTTGTCGCCCGTGGGGTTCGACGATTCGCTGTTGAGGGTGTTCGAAGCCGTAGCGACGGCTTGGGCGTTGGTGCTGTATTCCGTCGAGGGGTAATTCAGCCGGCGGATCTGCTTGGAGGTGCTGATCTTGCCGCCGCTGTTGTTGACGATGACCGGCAGGATGCGCGGATAACCCGTGCGGCGGAACTCCGACCAGGCTTCCTGCCCTTCGGGGAACATGGCCAGATATTTCTGGGTGATGATCTGTTCGAGATGGGTCTCGAAATCGCCGCCCGCTTTCCAGCAGATGGGAATCGAGGCGAGCGGACTCTGATTCGAGTTGCCGCCGGTGACCATGTCGGTATAGCTGCCGGGCGTCAGCTCCTTGTCGGCGATGTAGTCTTCGGCTCCGCTGGCGCCGAGCGTCGAGAACGAAGTGCGGATACCCTCGGCGTAATAGGTCGCAGCGTCCGACTCGGAACCCCAGCGCAACTCGTATTCGGCGCGCAGGAACCACGCTTCGGCGGGCGTCATCCACATAATGTTGTCGTTGTTGGTGCAGTTTACGCGCGAAAGGTCTTCCGAATCGGCATAGGACGAAGTCGGCGTGATGCCGGTGCGTACGCCGTGGTATTCGCCTTTGGCCGTCGCTACGAAGTACTTGCCGCGGCGCGGGTCCTGATAGCCGTTCATGTAGGCTTCGATCGTGGCGCCGATGCGCGAGTCGTCGAAATTATACTGGATCATATAAAGCGGGTATTCCCATGAACCGGTGGCGGGTTTGCGCAGCTGCGCGAGGTCGGCGGCGCCGGTCATCAGGCCGACCGGATTGCCGATGGCGGCCGCTGCCTGCTCTTGGGCCAGCGCCGCGTCGGCATAGACCACGCGCATGGCCAGACGCAGGCGCAGCGTATTGGCGAATTTGATCCAGCCGCTCACGTTGCCCGAGAAGACGTTGTCGTAAGCCTCCAGCAGTTTGGTGCTTGGCTGGGCTTCGTAAAACGCGGTCAGCGTGGTGATGGCGGCGTCCAGCTCTTCGAAGAAGCGTTTGTAAACCGCCTGCTGCGGATCGTAAGCCTTGTTGATGTCCCCGCTGCTGATGTTGAGATAGGGAATGGGACCGTAGGTGTCGGTTACGCGGTGCATCGCGGCGACCTTCACGATGTCGGCCAGGGCGACCACTTCGGGAAATTCGCCGCGCTGGGGATCGAGTTGGTTCCATGCGCTGATGACGCGGGTGTAGGCGTCGTTGAACATGGCGTTGTACCAGTCCTTGCCCGTGACGTTGTAGAGGTTGTTGCCCGTGAAACTGGTGTTGATGACTCCGGTGTAGCCGGCGAAGATGTTGCCCGCGAGGTCCTCGATGACCTGATAGTTGGCGCTGCCGTACTCCTTGTCGCCGACCAGCTGGAAGGAGGGGATGACGTTCTTGGTCATCTGCGAGAAGGCCGAACCCGTCGAAAGGTTGTCCCACGACAGCATCTCGTCGGTCGCCTGGTCGGGGTTGGTATTTTTATTCAGAAAATCACCCGTGCAGGCCGCAGTCGCCATAAGACCGGCCAGCGTCAGGAGTTTTATGCTGTTAGCTTTTTTCATAAGACTGTAATGTTGAAGTTAGAAGGTCACTTTTACCGAGAATCCGAGGTTGCGCGTACTCGGCTGCATGAAGTAGTCGATACCGGACGAGTAGGTGCCCGTGCCGGCGACCGTTTCGGGATCGAACGGCGCTTTGCAGTAG
>CAKVKI010000362.1 GCA_934754975.1 uncultured Alistipes sp.
GAGCGATTCGAGGATGTAGTCCTCGGCGCCCGGCACGAACCGCTGCGAGTCGGTGTCCTCGATGCGGAGGATCATCACACCGCCGTGCTGACGGGCGAAAAGGTAGTTGTAGAGGGCCGTGCGGACGCCGCCGATGTGGAGCGGTCCCGTGGGGCTGGGTGCAAAGCGCACTCTTACGGGTCTGGACATAATGATATTTTGTTTATGCTGTATTGTTGCGTGTTTTCGGTTCGCCGCCCGGTCAGACGTTGAACAGGAAGTGCATGATGTCGCCGTCCTGCACGACGTACTCCTTGCCTTCGACGCCGATTTTGCCTGCGTCGCGGCAGGCTTTTTCGGACCCCAGCGTCACGTAGTCGTCGTATTTGATGACTTCGGCGCGGATGAATCCCTTCTCGAAGTCGGTGTGGATGATTCCGGCCGTCTGGGGGGCTTTCATGCCGCGGACATAGGTCCAGGCGCGCGACTCGTCGGCGCCGGTGGTGAAGAAGGTTTCGAGATTGAGCAGTTTGTAGGCCGATTTTATCAGGCGCGCCACGCCCGACTCCTCGAGGCCGAGGTCTTCGAGGAACATCTGCCGCTCCTCGTAACTCTCCAGTTCGGCGATGTCGGCTTCGGTGGCGGCGGCGATGACGAGCATTTCGGCTTTCTCGTCGGCGATGGCCGCACGGACCGCCTCGGTGTAGGCGTTGCCTGCGGCGGCGCTCTTTTCATCGACGTTGCAGACGTAAAGCACCGGTTTGTCGGTCAGCAGGTTGAGGTCGGCGACCAGTTTGCGGTCCTCCTTCTCCAGCTCGACCGTGCGGGCGCTGCGGCCCTGTTCCAGCGCCGATTTGTATTGCAGCAGCAGTTCGACCTGGCGTTTGGCGTTCTTGTCGCCGCCCACGGCCGCCTGTTTCTGGGTCTTGCCCAGCCGGTTTTCGATCGTTTCGAGGTCCTTGAGCTGCAGCTCGGTGTCGATGACGCCCTTGTCGCGTACGGGGTCGATCGTGCCGTCCACATGGGTGATGTTGCCGTTGTCGAAGCAGCGCAGTATGTGGATGACGGCGTGCGTGTTGCGGATGTTGGCGAGGAACTTGTTGCCCAGCCCTTCGCCTTTCGACGCGCCCTTGACCAGTCCGGCGATATCGACGATCTCGATGGTGGTCGGAATCACCCGCTTGGGGTTGTCGATTTCGGCCAGCCGGATGAGCCGCCGGTCGGGGACGGTGATTACGCCCACGTTGGGTTCGATGGTGCAAAAGGGAAAGTTAGCCGCCTGCGCCTTCGCGTTGGACAGGCAGTTGAAAAGGGTCGATTTGCCGACGTTCGGAAGACCCACGATGCCACATTGTAAAGCCATTGAATTATCTTGTTTGTTTTGAATCGGTTGTCTGCGGCCCGGAGCGTTCCGTGCATACGGCGGTTGTTTGCATCCGGCGTATGCTGCGGGTCCTGCAGTGCGGACGGCGGTTTCCGTGTGTCCTGCATCTGCTGCGCGCCCTGCGCGGACGGCGGCCATACTGCCGGGCGACCTCCGGCGGAACTCTCCGCGGGCCGAAGCGCAAAGATACTAATTTCTTTTCATATATGTATTGGCTCCATCTCCGATGATGAAAATTATTGCCCCGGCTTGGGCGCTGCCGGTGCTGCGGGTGTGTATTATAGTAAACGGTTCGGCCGGACGGCAGTTTCGGTTCGGAAGTTTTTTGTTTCCGATCCGATGCTTTTCGGAATATTTTTACTTTCTTTGCATAAACCATTAAAACTTCAACCCGATGAAAAAAAGCCTTGTCGCCGTGCTGGCGGTCGCGTTCCTGTCGCCTGCCGCCGCACAGCCGATCCCGCCGCAGGCCAAAGAGCGCGCCGCTGAACTGGTCGAACGGATGACCCTCGATGAAAAACTCGATTACATAGGCGGGTACAACGAATTTTATATCCGGGCCGTTCCGCGTCTGGGCATTCCCGAAATCCGGATGGCCGACGGTCCGCAGGGCGTGCGCAACAATACCCGCAGTACGATGTTTCCCTGCGGCGTGGCCGCCGCGGCGACCTGGGACCGGGCGCTGGTGCGCGATATGGGACGCGGCCTGGGGCAGGACGCCCGCGCCCGCGGCGTGCATATCATGCTGGGGCCCGGCGTCAATATCTACCGTTCGCCCCTGTGCGGCCGCAACTTCGAATACTTCGGCGAGGACCCCTACCTGGCGTCGGAAACCGCCGTGCAGTACGTCGAAGGGATGCAGTCCGAAGGGGTTATGGCGACGATCAAACACTTCGCGGGCAACAATCAGGAGTGGGACCGCCATCAGGTGAGTTCCGATATCGACGAGCGTACGCTGCACGAGATCTACCTCCCGGCTTTCCGCAAGGCGGTCCAAAAGGCCGGCGTGGGCGCCGTGATGTCGAGCTACAACCTCGTCAACGGCCAGCATGCGACCGAGAACGAGCAGCTTGCGGTCGATATTCTGCGCGGGATGTGGGGTTTCGAAGGAATCTTCATGTCCGACTGGAACGCTACCTATTCGGCCGAGGGAGCCGCCAACCGGGGACTCGATTTGGAGATGCCGGGCGCCCGGTTTATGAACGCCCGCAACCTGCGTCCGCTCATCGAATCGGGCGTGGTGTCGGAACGTACGATCGACCTGAAATGCCGGCATATCCTCCAGACGCTCATCGCGTTCGGATTTTTGGACCGCCAACAGCTCGATCCCGCTATTCCCGAATGCAATCCCTTCTCGGATGCTGCGGCGCTCGACGTGGC
>CAKVKI010000363.1 GCA_934754975.1 uncultured Alistipes sp.
CTGACCCGCCTGCGTTCGTCGCGCGATCCCGGACTGGTCGTCCCGATCGAAGGGTGGGAGCAGCAGTTCGATGCCGCGGCTCCCGACGGGTCGCTGCTGCGGCCCCATATCGTCTTTTTCGGCGAGGCAGTGCCGATGTTCGAACGTGCGGCGGAGATCGCGCAGACGGCGGATATCATGGTCGTCGTGGGCACTTCGCTGGCGGTCTATCCCGCGGCGTCGCTGGTGCGCTACGTGCGGTCCGATATCCCGATTTACGTCGTCGATCCCGGCAATCCCGACACGGCGGGCATCCGCAATCCGCTGACCCTGATCCGCAAACGCGCCGCCGAAGGCATGCCCGAGCTGGCCGCCCTGCTGCGGGAGCGGTATTTGGGATAATGAATTGAATCGAAATTCCGCATGGCGGACGACCCCGGCGATCTGTTGCCGTCGCCCGCTGGATATTGAATGATAATATCTTGCCGGGGAATCGAACAGCCCGCCCTTTCCATAGGGGCGGGCTGTCTGTTTGCCTGCGCATCGTTTTGTCGGAGATGCATGGCGAAGCCGAACGTTATGCCGAGGCGGTTGAAACGCAGACCGCGTTTTCGGCAGCGATGTATTCGTTGCCGTCGCAGCTGTTCGCCTTACCCGCAAGATTCGGGTATTCCGTTCCCATCGTGAAATCTGGCCGTGTGCAGCACGTCATGGCGAAGCGGCGACCGGTTCGGGGATGTGCCGCGATATTATCTTTTACCGCCGCCGAACACGAAACCGACCGTAAGGTCGAAGTGGCGGTTGGCTTTCTCCTGCAGTTTGTAATCGAATGTAAAACGCAGCCGGTGGAGCAGTTCCATGCCGACGCGCGGCATAAAACAGCATGAACCGCTTTTGTCGCCAGTGGAAAATCCGGCCCAGTTCGGCTCCGAATCGTCGAACGCGACCGGCGCCGAGTTATCCAGCACGGCGTACCCCAAACCGACGCCCACGAAGAACGACACCTTTTTGCAGCGGCGGAAATTGTAATCCGACACGGCCATGATGTTCCAGGTCTTGAATTCCAGCTCTCCGGCATTGTCCGAATCGCGGTGAAAGATCGATCCTGCGACCTGCAGACCTGCGTCCAGCGGAAGGCGGGACATATTGTACCGTCCTTCGGCGTAAAACGTCGCGCCGATCCGGTTTTTGTCGAAGTTCAGTTTGTCGCCTCCGAAAGCGGCTCCGACGCCGATTTCGCCCTCCAGGCGGCCGATTTTGCAATTTGTGGATTTTGCGTTGTGCGGGGCCTGCGCCCGGGTGGGGAGGGCGCCCGGCAGGATAAGGACAAGGGCGAGAAGCAGTTTTTTCATATCGAGTGAGATTAGGTGGGTGACGCAAACAGTAAATCCGGCCGGGGTTCTCCCGGCCGGATTTTATTTCAGGGCAGTGAGTGCGGTTCGGCGCATAAACGCTATTTCAGGTCCTTGAAATAGATGTCCAGCAGCTCTTTGGCGGCGATGAACGACGAGATTTTGTCGTCCAGCACGCGCTGTTCGTATTCGGCGATGCGCGATTCGACCGCGGGATCGTGGTAGAACGAGTTGCGCAGCACTTCGTTGATCGACTCGTACATCCAGTATTTGTTCTGTCGGTTGCGGTTGTGGCGGAAGTAGTCGTTGGCCTGGATATGGTCGAGGAACTCCTCGACGCCTTTCCAGACCTCTTCCAGTCCCGTTCCGGCCACCGCCGAGCAGGTGTAGACCTTGGGCCGCCAGCCCGATTCGGGCACCGGGAAGAGCCGCAGCGCGCCCCGGAACTGGGCCTGAGCCAATTCGGCCTTGTGGATATTCTCGCCGTCGGCCTTGGTGATGACCATGATGTCGGCCATCTCCATGATGCCGCGCTTGATGCCCTGCAGTTCGTCGCCTGCGCCCGAAATCTGCAGCAGCATGAACATGTCGACCATCGAATGCACGGCCGTTTCGGACTGTCCGACGCCCACCGTCTCGATGAAGATCACGTCGAATCCCGCGGCTTCGCACAGCACGATCGTCTCGCGCGTCTTGCGGGCCACGCCGCCCAGCGATCCCGCCGAGGGCGAAGGGCGGATGAAGACGTCGGGATTGCCCGAAATGCTCTCCATGCGGGTTTTGTCGCCGAGGATCGAGCCGCCGCTGCGTTCCGACGAAGGGTCGATGGCCAGCACGGCGAGCTTGTGCCGCAGCGAGGTGACCATGTTGCCGACGGCCTCGATGAAGGTCGATTTTCCGGCTCCCGGGACGCCCGTGATGCCGATGCGGACCGATTTCCCGGCGTGGGGCAGGCAGCGTTCGATGATCTCCTGCGCCTGGGCGTAGTGCGCCGGGTTGTTCGATTCGATGAGCGTGATGGCCTGCGAGAGGGTGGTGATGTTGCCCGCGAGGATGCCCGCGACGTATTCTTCGGTCGAGAGCTTCGGCTTCTTGCGGCGCGTGAAGTAAGGATTTACGATCGGCTGGTCTTCAACGCCTTCGGTGACGTTCAGAGCCGTGTCGTGATGGGTATCGGCGTACTCTTTTTCGTAATGGTTTATCTTGGTGAAAGACATGTTGTTATTTACTTGATTTCTCGATGATTTCGGGCGTCAGCTGCAGTGAATTGCCCTGCCACAGCGCCCTGTTTTTGGAATCGACAAGCACCCCGAACGGAACGTACTGCACGCCGAATGCCGTGAATATTTTGCCTCCGGCGTCCATCGCCACGGAGATTTGCGGCGAAAGATAGGGC
>CAKVKI010000364.1 GCA_934754975.1 uncultured Alistipes sp.
GGATGGAACCCCGCGGTTTAGCCCGTTCTTTATTCCTCGCATGATCTCCGACATCGCTGCCGGTTTCATCTCCATGAAGTACGGCTTCATGGGACCCAACTACTGCACGGTGTCGGCCTGCGCATCTTCGAACCACGGCATGATGGACGCCATGAACGCCATTCGTTACGGCAAGGCCGACGTGATGGTGACGGGCGGCTCGGAAGCTGCGGTCAATGAGCCGAGTGTCGGCGGTTTCAACTCCATGCAGGCGCTTTCCACGCGCAACGACGATCCCACGCACGCTTCGCGTCCTTTCGACAAGGATCGTGACGGATTCGTGATCGGCGAAGGCGCCGGCGCCCTGATTTTCGAGGAGTATGAACACGCCAAGGCCCGCGGCGCGAAGATTTACTGCGAAATCGTCGGCGGAGGCTGCTCGGCCGATGCTTACCACTTCACCGCTCCCCATCCCGAAGGAAAGGGTGCCATGAAGTCGATGCGCGACGCCATCAAGGACGCCGGCATCAAACCCGAAGATATTGACTACGTGAACGTTCACGGTACTTCTACTCCCGCGGGCGACATCCCCGAACTGAAGGCTGTCGCCGGTGTGCTGGGCGATCACGTCTACAACATCAATATCTCTTCCACCAAGTCGATGACCGGACACCTGCTGGGCGCCGCCGGAGCCGCCGAAGCGCTGGCCTGCATCTTCGCCATTACGCACGGCGTGGTTCCCCCGACTATCAACTGCGAGAATCTCGATCCGGAGATCGACCCGAACCTGAACCTGACGCTGAACAAGGCGCAGAAGCGCGACGTGAAATGCGCACTGAGCAATACGTTCGGTTTCGGCGGTCACAACTCCACGGTCATTTTCCGTAAACTCTAACACTTTAAACCGTCCGGGCCGTGTTTGATTTTCTGCTGCGCCCCCTTAGGAGGAACTTCGGGCGGGATAAAGCGTATTATAAAATTGTCGATGGCATGTTCGGGTTTATCCCGAACAACATCGAACTTTACAAGCTGGCTTTGATTCACAAGTCAGCTTCTTTAGTTTTGGAGGACGGCCGCGCTATCAACAACGAACGGCTCGAATATCTGGGCGACGCCGTGATCGAAGCGGTCACCTCCGACTACCTTTTTATCGAATACCCCGACCAGGACGAGGGATTCCTCACGCAGCTGCGGTCGAAAATCGTCTCCCGCCAGTCGCTCAACGTACTGGCTGTGAATATCGGGCTGGACAGCCACGTCATTTCGAACGGCAGTACCAGCATCACGCAGAAGCATATCTACGGCGACGCTTTCGAGGCCATGATCGGTGCGGTCTATCTCGACCAGGGATATGAGTTCGTGAACCGGCTGCTGATCAACCGGATTTATTTCAGGCACCTGAGCCTTGACGAGCTGACCGAATCGGAGACCGACTTCAAGAGCAGGCTGATCGAGTGGTGCCAGAAAAACCGCCATAAGATCGCTTTCCGCACCGGCTACGACAAAGAGTACTCGGCGAACCATCCGGTCTTCTACTCCACGGTGCTGGTCGACGGCATGGAGGTCGGCCACGGGTCCGGCGATTCGAAAAAGGAGGCCGAGCAGCATGCGGCTTTCTCGGTGGCGCAGTACATGAGCGACGAGCAGTGCGCCACGCTGCTGGACCGGGTGGATAAACTGACGCAATAACTTTTGGTTATTTTCGGTGTGCCTGCATTGCGTACGGCCTTTGCTGAGGGCCGGTCGGCACATTGCGAATAGCTACCCTTATAACTTTCCCTTATGAAGACGCTGGTCGATAAGATGGCGGCGCGGGGTGTTGAAGCGTTGACCGACCGGGAATTGCTCTCCCTGCTTACCGAGGATGAACAGAGCGCCGAAGCGCTGCTTGCCGCTTACGGCGGATCGCTTGCACGGATCGGATCGGAGGAGGCCGCCCGTCTGAGGATGGTCGGCGGCCTGGGGCTCAAGCGGGCGCGCATGCTGCTGGCTGCGGTTGAATTAGGCCGCCGCGTCACTGTCTCCCGTGCCGCCGAAACCGATGTCGTTTCGTCGAGCGACGATGTGGTGCGGGTGTTCCGCCCGCAGCTCGAAACGCTCTCGCATGAAGAGTGCTGGGCGCTCTACCTGACCTCTTCGAACCGGGTTATCGAGCGTCAGCGTGTGAGTCAGGGCGGCGTGCAGGGTACGGTCGTCGATCACCGGCTGATTATCAAACGGGCTTTGGAACTGCTTGCCACGCAGCTTATCCTGATTCACAACCACCCCTCCGGCGCCGCCGAAGCCAGTCCGCAGGACAAGGTGCTGACCGAACGGATCGCACAGGCCGCAGCGCTGTTCGACATCCGTCTGCTGGACCATATCATCATCGCCCGCGAAGGAGATTTCTCGTTCCTGCGCGAGGGGCTGATTTCGTAACGCATTATTTGTCTCTTCCGATACTGCCGCATAACGCTATTATGGCGACGGCAATGAGCGCAATCAGAAGTTTTACGGTTCCCGTCATTTGTCGGTTTGGGTCTTTTTTCGCCTGTTTCCGGACATAAAAGCGCGGACCTGTTTCCACATCTGCAAGTGGGGTATTGGACGACCCGTAAGGTAGAATGATGGAATATGCCCACGCTGAAAAACAGCGAGAGCATCAACCTTTGTTCCTTACCTTACGCGAAAGTGTCCAATTTTCACCTGCAAGAAAAAAGCCGATGCGCTTTTTTGTGTCCCGTATATCGGCACTCCTCACAGACTGCC
>CAKVKI010000365.1 GCA_934754975.1 uncultured Alistipes sp.
GGACTGGGAAATGCTGGATGATAATCCGCAACTGACCGAAAACGCCGGTTTCGTATTTTGGTTCGGATCGCAGGAAGTTTATGCGCCTACGGCGGCAGTCCTCGAAAAAATACTCGCAGGGTCTCGTGTCGGAGGTATCTTCGTGCGCGGCGTGCTGCCTGCCGTGTCGCTGCTCACGCCCGAAAGCCTCGTTCTGCACGACGAATTTGTGGGCCAACGAATAGACACCGTTCGCTGGGCCGCCGGTTATTCTCATCAGAACGCCGAAACATGCATCACGCAGGACGACGGATTGCATATCACCATCAGGGAGGGCAAAGAGTATTCCGGTGCGGCGGCCGTCTGCCTGCTGCCCCTCTACGGACGCTTCGATGCACAGGTCGATTTCCATGTCGGAAATCCACAGCAGGGCACGACCTTCGAAATGGCGGCGATCTGCATCGACCCCGGATATCACCACCCGGACAACACCGATCTGAATTCCAAAAAGGTAAACCTCACTTTCGATGTACACGGCGCTCCTCCTTACGCCAGCAGTGAGCGCGACGAGGACGACGGATTCCGCTGTGGATGGAACAACGGCTTCTGCCTGACGCAGATCGGCTCCGACTGGACGGCGGCTTCGGCTAATATGTACAACAAATACGGCCGGGACGTGGGCTGCGGAGCAAAGGAGAACCCTGCAGGAAGCCTGCGGCTCGTTCGGACCGGACCGGTATTCACCACCTACTACCGCGATAAATACAACGACGCCTGGGTATGCTCGGGAGCCATGCTGGTGCAGAATATGGCGCCGTTCGCCTATATCCGACTGGCCGCCAAGCATTGGCATAAAGTCGCCGGCAGGCCCAATCCTACCAACGACATTCGGTTCCGCAACTTCAAAATCTATCAATTCTGAAAACATGGAAACTAAACGACCTATCGAGGTGCAGCTCGTACACGATGTACGCCGTTGCAGGCAGTGCAAATGGTTTTGGGAGGGTATTCGCCCGTACGGCAAATTCCCGGTATACGACTGGAACGAGGACTGCCCGCAGGCAGTACGCGACCAGAAAGACTGTTACGGGCAGATGCCTGTTCCGCTGCTGAAAGGACGTGCCTGCGGCTTGGGGCAGGTCACGCCCGGCGTGATGCACGGCTGCCGCAAGGCGCCGATTATGACCGTGGGCATCAATCCCAACATGACGGCTTTTTTTGCCAGCAGCCAGGGGGCGACATGGGCTTATCCGAATTTCAGCGACGACATCCGTTATGCCTATTATTACCGGCATCACAGCGTCTATCAAGAGAGCTTCGATTTGGAATTCATCAAAGAACACATCGTCGGAGGTTCTGAGATCCGGGCCGAAAAACCGGGCTGGCTGCTGGGAACTTCGCGCAGCAACAGCCACCGGTGGATACTGCTCAAGGTACTCTATGCCGGTGAAACCGTTCCACGGGAGATCGAGGCGGCCTGGGATGAGGAGCAGCATTTCGTGGTACTCGTCGGTGCGACGGCCCACCCCCGGCCGGACTTGCCGCCGACGTTTGCGGCAGGTGACCTGCTGGGCGGAAAGATCCGTAATCCGCAAGGTGAAAAGGTGCAGCTTTATTCCAACGGATCGGGCTATTACCAGCGTTTCCTTCAGGTTTTCGATCGCTGGAAAGCGATCAGCGGGATATTGCCTGCGGAGGCTCCGCTCTGTATCTCGGAGGATGTGGCGCAGCATGACATGATCGCCTGCGCATCGCCCGGATGGGGCTCGAAATACGACATTCCCACCGACCGGATTACCCGCAACTGCGTCCTGGACCGGGCTTTCCTGCTTGCGCAGTTGGTGCAGAGCCGCCCGAAGGTAATCGTCGTCGTGGGCGGCAGTTCGCTCGAAATGTTTGCCCGGATGATGGCCCCGTTCTTCAGGAACTTCGACTATACCTACCAGACCGTCGATGCACAGGGGGTTGTCACGACCCACATCCGCGAAACGTATCAACTGCTTCGCGAGACTGCCGGGCGTGAAGTTTTCCTCGACATCGACGTCGAGGGATTCCGCCTGCGTTCGCGGCTGATCGTAACGCCCCATTTCTCTTATCCCGACAATTTCAAATGCCATGCGCGGGTATCCACGCTGGCATGGCAGGCTCTTGAAAAGGATTTTCCGAAAGATGTCGCTGCGCTGCGTGCCGATCCGCGGCAGCGGGTATTGGAAGATCCGGCGTCGGGCGTTACGGCGGTGGCGATCGACGGGCCGGACGATCCCATCCGGCAGCAGATCAGCGTAGCCGCATGGAACGTGCTGATGGCCTATTATTTCGATCCTATCGGCATGATCGCCGAAGTCCTCGAACAGGAGCTGCGGGCCAAACGCCTGCTCTATGACCGGAACAGCCGGCATCTGGTGCGTGCAGAAGGCGGCTGCAGTTTCTGCCGCAACGACGACTGGACCTTTGCGGAACCCTGCGCGTACGGCAAGGAGTGGGATGAGGTCAATGAACGAAAGCGCGTCGACCGGATCGTTCGGGCTATCCTTGCACAAGGAAGCGACAGTTTCGAAGTATCGAAATAGCTAGCTGGTCTGCATTTGTGACGAAAGGCGCGATTCAATATCGCGCCTTTTGCATTTATCTTCTTCGTGCTGAGATGCAGAAACCTTCCTTGGTTAATCAATCTATTCCTTCCTTCCTTCCTTCCTTCCTTCCTTCCTTCCTTCCCTGCTTTCCTTTAGTAACAGCATATATGC
>CAKVKI010000366.1 GCA_934754975.1 uncultured Alistipes sp.
CGATGGTGATCGGGAATTTGATCTTCATCAGGAACGATTCGGTTTCCTGGTTCATGGGGGCGCCGCCGACGATGAATATGTCGACGTTGTTGCCGAAGGCCTCCAGCAGTTTTTTGCGGATCGCCGAGTAGATGGCCGTGTTGAGCAGCGGAATCTTTACGGCGATCGACATGGGGCCTTTTTCGAGCATCGGCATCACCTGTTTGCGGTAGACTTTTTCGAGGATCATCGGCACGCAGCAGATGACGGTCGGTTTGACCACGCCCATGGCTTCGAGCAGGATCTTGGGCGACGGAATCTTGCCCAGCAGGGTGATGTGCCCTCCCACGGCCAGCGGCGAAAGGAAGTCGAACGCACAGCCGTAGGCATGCGCCAGCGGCAGGAACGACAGCGTGCGCCCGCCTTTGCGGAAATAAAAGGTGCCGGTCTGGGTGTTGACCATTCGCTGGGCGAAAATCACGTTGCCCGTAAGGTTGTTCACCGTGAGCATGACGCCTTTCGAATACCCTGTTGTTCCCGACGTGTAATTGAGCAGGATAACCTGGTCGTTGGGTATTTCGGGGTATTTTATGTCGTTTGCGCTGAATCCGCGCGGATATTTCGTGCGGTAATTCTTCAGGATGTCGCGCTGGAACTTGGTGAGCGCCTTGCCGTCGCGTTCGTAAATGACATGGAAATCGGTCAGCGAAAAGACGGCTTCGATCTGCCGTATCTGCTCCTCCTCGATGTTGTCCCAGAAATTGTCTCCCAGGAAGAGCATGCGGCTCTCCGAATGGTTGATGATGTGGATGATGTCGGCGGGGGTGAAATCCTGCAGGATCGGAACGATGACCGCTCCGTATGTAATCGTAGCTATGTAGGTTATGCACCAGCGGGGATTGTTGCGGCCTATGAGCGCGATCTTGTCGCCCTGCTTGATTCCTGCCTTTTTATAGAGGAGGTGCAGCTTGGCGATCTCCTTCGCCATCTCATAATACGAAAAGGTTTCGCCCTTGAAATAATCGGTCAGGGCTGGCATTTCACGATTGTCGCGGAAGCTGTTTTCGTATATTTTAATCAGATTCTCCTGTAACATAGTCGCGTCCTAATTGCTGGGCAAAGATAGGCTAAAAAAACGATTTTACCGCAAAATCGCGGCATTTTTATCCTATATTGCCGACATTTTGAACCATAAGACCTGTCGTAAGGCTTTTTACGCCGTTTTTATTTGTCTTCTTCTTTCGGCTTCCCGGGATGCTCTTTCACATGCCGGGGCTTCCATATATAAATCTTCGATTCCGTGCCGGCTTTCAGCCTTTCGATGTTCTTGCGGTGCGTATAGATCAGCAGAACGGCGATGATGAACGAGAATACGATAAACGGAACCAGGTGGTTTACTTTCGGCGAAATGAGCGTAAAGACGGGAAAACTGCACCCTGCGACCATCGAAGCCAGCGATACGTAATGGGTAATCATCAGCACGAGGAACCAGACCCCGAAGCAGAGCAGCACCAGCGGGGCGTTTACGCCCATGATGGCGCCGACGAGCGTCGCCACGCCTTTGCCGCCGCGGAATCCCGCGAAGATCGGGAAGATGTGTCCCAGCACGGCGGCGAATACGGCGATGAAGCGCAGGATGTAGAACCAGTTTTCGTTCGCGCCGCCCGCAAAAACGCTGTCGTACTTCATCAGGTCGATGATCGTCACGGCGACGAATCCCTTCAGCACGTCCAGTCCGAAAACGGGCAGGGCCGCACGCTTGCCCAGCACGCGCAGCATATTGGTCGTGCCGGCGTTTTTGCTGCCGTGTTCGCGGATGTCGATGCCGTAATATTTTTTGCCGATCCATACGGCGCTCGGAATCGAGCCCAGCAAATAGGCGATGATAATCAGGGTCGTAGCGGTGTAATATGTCAGAATCATAGTGACTTTTCAGGGATTAGTGTAATGCAAATATAATAAAAAAAACCGGAATCGGAAGTCCAGCGTGAAAAATCCTGAGCGCGCCGCTGGCAGATTCCGAGTATTATCGTATCTTTGCCGGAAGATAAACTTCCGCTCAGACAGGCGGTATTCCGGCAGAACCCGAACTGCGTTCGGTGCTGTGCCCGGCCTGCGCTGTCTCTGCATAAATAGAAACTAACCGGGTATGAATACTAAAGCATTGCTGGAGCCGATGGGCTCGTGGGCGTGGTGGCGCTCGTGGTTCCTGATTTTCCTCGGCTGTTCGATTATGGGCGCCGGTTTCGTGCTGTTCGTCAATCCCTACAATTTCGTGCCGGGAGGCGTTTACGGCATGGGTATCGTACTCCATAATATCTTCCCGTCGATTCAGGTCGGTACGTTCGGCTATATGTTCGACGTGCCGCTGATGCTTACCGCCATGCTGGTTTTCGGCGGGCAGTTCGGTACGCGCACGGTGCTGGCGGCGCTCTACACCCCCGGTTTTATGAACGTGCTGACGCGGCTGGTCTATCCCGACGCCGCGGCTGTCGAGAGCCTCGATCCGGGGCTGCTGCTGGGCGGGCGGCTGGACCTGTCGAACGATCTGCTGCTGACGTGCGTCATCGGCGCCGTGGTCATCGGTGTCGGACAGGGTATCGTCGTACGCCAGCAGGCGACCACGGGCGGCACGGACATCGTGGCGATGCTGCTGCAGAAGTTCGCCGGCATCAAGTTTTCGACCGGCATCCTCTTTGCCGACGGTTTCGTCGTGCTGTCGGGTCTGGCCGTCATCGGC
>CAKVKI010000367.1 GCA_934754975.1 uncultured Alistipes sp.
GTGCGGGACGCCACAGACCGGGATGGCTGTCGCCTTCGCCGACATAGATGACGTTCTGTTCGGTATCGGTCGCCAAAATGAAAAGCGACTCGCGGCGGCCGCCGATGCCCAGCCCCTTGCGCTGGCCGATGGTGTAGAAATGCGCGCCGTTGTGCGTGCCGATCTTCTTGCCGTCTCGCACGGTGTAACGCCACGGTGCGGCGAGGGCGGCAAGGCGTTCGGTCGAAGGTTCGCCCTCCGGGGAGGGCATCGGAGCATCGGCAACGGCTGTTTTGCCGTCCGGAGATTTATCGTCGGGGGGGAGCATATCCGGCGCAGCGGCGACGCTCTCTCCGGCCGAAGGCCCACAGTCAGCGAGGAGCGTCGGTGTGTCGGCAGAGGCGGCTTGCTCGGTTAAGCGAGTTTCGGCCTTCATGGCCTTCATGGCCTGCACGGTTGCAGGAACTTGCCTGGTTGCAGGAACTTCGCCGGGCCGGGTGCCGGACGCATCCGGGGCCGCTACATTTTCGGGCTTGGCCGGGGCTGCGGCTGCAGACCGGTTATATTTGGGCCATGAGGGCAGGATTTCGTGGACGTTGCCCTTTTTCGAAGCCAGTTTCTGCTGGAGGAAGGCGGGCAGGTCCACCTTGCCCACGAAGCAGATGCCCTGCGAATCCTTGCGCTTGGCGGTGGCGAGTCCCTGCTCGGCGGCGATGCGCCGCACCTCGGGTTTCAGCAGGTCGCCGACCGGGAACAGGGCGTATTGCAGCTGCTCCTGCGAAAGCTGGCAGAGGAAATAGCTCTGGTCCTTGTTGGGATCGGCGCCGGCGAGCAGTTTGTGGACCGTCTGTCCGTCGGGCAGCGTCTCTTCGGCCTTGCGGCAGTAATGGCCCGTGGCGACGAAGTCCGCGCCCAGCTTGAGGGCTTCGCGCAGGAAGACGTCGAACTTGATTTCGCGGTTGCACAGCACGTCGGGGTTGGGCGTGCGGCCCTTTTCGTATTCGGCGAACATGTAATCGACCACGCGCGTGCGGTAGTCGGCCGAGAGGTCCACCACGTGCAGCGGAATATCGAGCCTCTTGGCGACCAGTTCGGCGAAGACCCGGTCGTCGTGCCACGGGCAGTCGCCTTCGAGCGTGCCCGTGGTGTCGTGCCAGTTAATCATGAAAAGCCCCGTGACCTCGTGCCCCTGCTGTTTGAGGAGATACGCCGCAACGGACGAATCCACGCCGCCCGATAATCCGATTACTACATGTGCCATATTATCTTGAAAACCTTATAAGTCGATCAGCCCTTCGGGCAGTACCATCTTCATCGTGCGTCCCTCGAAGTCGATATGGGCGATAAATTCCCCGGCGGCGGGGACCAGCACCTGCCTGCCGCCGATTTCCAGTTCGAAGAGCGGATTGGCGTCGCTGTCGTAATAGTCCGTGACCGTGCCTGCGAATTGCCCGGTTGCCGTTTCGCCGTCGCCGCCGGTATCGTTGTCAGCGCAGCTGTTGCCGTTATCGCTGCTTTCCTCACTGCCGTGCCGCGTTTCGAAGCCCGTTACGGTGAATCCGATCAGGTCTTCCATGTAAAACTCATCGTCATCCTCCTCTTCGAATTCGATGCGGAATTCACGGCCGATCAGCTCCTGCGCCCGGCGTTCGGTGTCGAAGTCAGCGAATACGGCTACGGCGCCCGCGGCTCCGCGGCGTTCGAAACGTTCGCAGAAGATCGGCACTTCGAGGGCGTCGATGGTGACCAGCAGCGGGGTGTCGGTATCGAAATCCGCGGGAAAATCGGCGTAAAGCGACAGCATCAGTCCGCCGTCGGTGCCGAAAAGTTTGTTGATCCTGCCTGCGGGGGTGGAAACGCTCATGTCGGTTCGGTTTACAGTATTGTTATCGTTTGCATCCCGGTCTGGGACTGTTTTCCCCGGCTACGTTGCGTTGCAGGGCCGGGAACGCGCCTTTCTGAGCGGTCGTGTCCCGCCGGGAAAGGTCTACAAAAGTAATGAAAAAAACCGGTAAACCTCCCGTTCTGGGAAATTTACCGGGATTCCGGAAAGAAGCGTTCTGCGCTTATTCTGCGGCGGGAGCCTCGGCTTCGCCTTCCGCGGGTGCTTCTGCGCCCTCTGCGGCAGCGGCCTGTTCAGCCTCCTTGGCGGCAGCTTCGGCTGCGGCCTTCTTCTCGGCGATAGCCTTTGCACGCTCCTCCTTGACCTTGGCTTCGGCGGCCATGCGGGCCTTTTCGGCCGACTTGGCATCCGCTTCGAGCTTGTTGCCCTTAGCTTCGATCTTACCGGCCTTCTCGGTCATCCATTTGTTGAAACGAGCTTCGGCTTCGGTCTCCGAGAATGCGCCCTTGGCGATACCGCCCAGCAGGTGCTTCTTGTATAATACGCCCTTGTACGAGAGAATTGCCCGACAAGTATCCGTAGGTTGTGCGCCTTTCTGCAACCAGCCCAGTGCTTTCTCGAAGTCCAGGTCGATCGTAGCAGGATTCGTGTTGGGGTTGTAGGTACCCAGCTTCTCGATAAATCTACCATCACGTGGCGCCCTGCTATCTGCGGCAACGATGTGATAGAAGGCGTAACCCTTCTTACCATGACGTGCCAGACGAATTTTAACAGCCATTTTGCTATAAAATTTTGTTGTAATTAATAAAAAAACGCTAACCCACTTTGGGCTTTTAAGCCTGCAAATGTAGACAAAATATTCCGGCCGGC
>CAKVKI010000368.1 GCA_934754975.1 uncultured Alistipes sp.
CGAAATCGTTGGCAGCCTGCAATTTGGCAACCATATTGTTGGTATAAAGCGCCATATCCGCTTTGGCCTTGGCTGCGTCGTCGGCATATTTGGGATGGGTCTTGGCGGCAATCGCCTCGTAAATCTCCATACCCTTCTCGTACTGTCCCATATCGCCGCTGCTCATCGCCATTTCGCAGTAGCTCATCGCCAGATTGAGCGCCATGCCCGTATTGTCGGGGTCGGCGGCGTAACCCTTGGCAAAAATCTCCGAAGCGGTCGCGTAATCCTTGTTGTTGAAGGCGTCGCCGCCCTGTATCTGGTAGACACGGGCCTCCCAGCTCTTGGCTTTGTTCATCTGGTTCATATCGCCGTAAAGCTCTGCCAGTTCCGCCGACTTGGTGAAGTTCTTCAACGCCTCATCGAAGTTTTTGCGCTGCGCAGCCATACCGCCCAGCATGAAGTAGCATTTGGGAAGCGTGGTCTTGGCCGTGGCCACCAGCGAAGCTGCGGTCTCGTCGTCCATGCCCTTGTCGATTACCTCTTCGAATTTTGCGGCGGCACCCGCGAAGTCCTTGTTTCCGAAAGCGGCTGCAGCTTCGTTATACACAGCCGTAAGATCCTGCGCCGAGAGCGACACCGTCGCCAGAAGTGCGATTACCGATACTAATAATTTTTTCATTTCCTATTCCGTTTTTAAAGTTTTTCAGTTCCTGCACCCGTTTTCGGGCACGTTGATCGCAAAAGTATATTTTTTTTCTTTTTTTTCAAAATCTAATTGCGCAAACCTGCAAAAAAAGAGGTCATCAACTCCTCGCACTCTTCGCCGAGTACGCCCCGCGCTACCGTCGTTTTAGGATGAAACACCGTCTCAGAATAACACCTGTAACCCTTCTTCGGGTCGTCGGCGCCCCACACCACGCGGCTCACCTGCGCCCAGCCGACGGCCCCGGCGCACATGATGCACGGTTCGACGGTGACGTACAGCGTGCAGCCCTGCAGGTATTTGCCGCCGAGCGTGGATGCGGCGGCTGTCAGCGCCTGCATCTCGGCATGGGCCGTGGGATCGGAGAGTGTCTCGACCAGATTATGGCCGCGTCCCACGACTGTCCCGTCGGCTACAACTACCGCGCCGATCGGCACCTCCTGTAACTGTAACGCTTTGCGGGCCTCGTTTAGTGCGAGCCGCATGAATTTTTCATCGTTTTGCCGCTGTTCCATGGTTTTTCGGAATCTTGTCCCGGACCGCCTGCAAAGACGCCGGGGAGGGTGTTTATAGTTTGCCGCTGCAAAAATAACATTTTACAAGGATAATCCGGCAGCGGACCGCCGCAAAAAAATCCGCCCGGAATTTCCGGACGGATCGTTCGCGGCGGATTTCGTCAGAACCGCCAGCCGACATTGACCTGGAAGACCCCGTTTTTGACGGACGTGCTTTTCTGCACATCGACGAAGCCGAAATTGTAGTTGGCCGAGAACATCAGTCCCCATTTGAACTGGTAGCCGGCGCCCAGTCCCAATCCGAAATCGGCTGTTTTAATCAGGCTTTTCACATTTTCGCCGCCCGATTTGGCCCGGACGTTGAAGCCCACCTGCGGACCTGCGAATACGTTGAATCCCTTGATGATGTAGTACTTCGCATAAACCGGGACGTTGATGTAATCCAGATGCACACGCTCCGAATCGATCTTGGTTCCCTGCATCGAGAAGAGTACGCCGGGTTCTATGCCGAAACGCTCGGTAAAGAGCAATTCGAACGACACGCCGGCATTGAGTCCGGCGACCGAACTGCCGTCCACATGGGACAGGCTCGACAGGTTCAGACCCATTTTGGGAATCACATGGAATCCCTGCGCCGCCGCTTTGCCCGCGGCAAAGAAGAGCGCAACCAGAATCAGAGAAAAAATTTTACGCATGGTTAAAAAATTTTAAATTAAGCGACCGGAATTTATCTATATAATTTTATGCCATTTTATCCATCTTTGCGCAGCGCGTGTTTTTTCGCCGCCGTTGGAGATACGGTCTCGATTTTTTTATGTATTTTTGCGGGTTACAAGGACAAATTGAACAAAAAACCATATTTCTTATGTACAGAACCCATACGTGCGGCTGTCTGAGAGCCGACGACGTAAACCAAACCGTCACCCTTGCCGGGTGGGTGCAGAAAGTCCGCAATCTCGGCGCCATGACTTTCATCGACCTCAGGGACCGTTACGGAATCACGCAGATCGTGGTCGAGGAACACTCGCCCGCCGAAGCCCGCGAGACGGCCTGCAGGCTGGGCCGCGAATGGGTCGTTCAGGTGACCGGCAGGGTGATCGAGCGTTCGTCGAAGAACCCCAAAATGGCGACGGGCGACATCGAAGTAGCCGCAGATAAGGTGGTCGTACTCCACGAAGCCGAAGTTCCCCCGTTCACCATCGAGGAGACGTCGGACGGCGGCGACGACCTGCGCATGAAATACCGCTATCTCGACCTGCGGCGTCCGCCCCTGCAGCGCAACATGATCCTGCGGCACAAGATGGCGCAGGAGATACGCCGCTTCCTCGACTCGGAGGGCTTCCTCGAAATCGAGACCCCCTACCTGGTCAATTCGACGCCCGAAGGCGCCCGCGACTTCGTGGTTCCCAGCCGCATGAAACCCAACCAGTTCTATGCCCTGCCCCAGTCGCCGCAGACCCTCTAGCAGCTGCTGATGGTGGCCGGATACG
>CAKVKI010000369.1 GCA_934754975.1 uncultured Alistipes sp.
GTGCGGGCCGGGACGCCGCGGCGCCGTGTTCGAGTTTCCAGTCGCCCACGAAACGTTCGAGTTTGCCGATGGCGACCGGTTCGCTCTTGATGCCCAGGACGCACGAGCCTTCGCACTGCGATTCCTGCGGGCAGACGCGGCCGCAGATAGAGGGCAGCGAGCTGTCTTCGGCGATGATGTCGGCCGCTTTCTGCAGGTCGCCTTCGTGCAAAGCCCCGATAAAGTCCGGGATGCGGATATTGACCGGGCAGGCCGCCACGCAGCGGGGATTCTTGCATCGCAGGCAGCGCGACGCTTCGAGCGCCGCCTCTTCGAGGTTGTAGCCGTAGCAGACCTCCTCGAAGTTGGTCGCACGTACTTTCGGGTCTTGTTCGCGCACGGGAACGCGCGGTATCTTGTTTGCCATTGTCGTCGTATGCTTTTTTTCGGGTGCCTGCGGAGCGGTGTGCCGGCTCCGCCGTGCGTTTATTTGTCCAATCCTATTTTACATTGGTGTCCGGCTTCGCGCTCGGCTTCGATGGCCGCGGCGCGCTGCTCCTGCGTGCGGTACATGCCCTGACGGCGCATCGCTTCGTCGAAATCGACCTCGTGGCCGTCGAACTCGGGGCCTTCGACGCACGTAAAGCGCGTCTTGCCGGCGACCGTCACGCGGCAGGCGCCGCACATGCCCGTTCCGTCCACCATCAGCGCATTGAGCGAAACGGTCGTTTTCAGCGCGTATTTTTTCGTCGTGAGAGCCACGAACTTCATCATAATCATCGGACCGATGGCTACGCATTCGTCGTAATGCCTGCCCTGCTTTCCGATCAGCTCGTCGATCACCTGCGTAACAAGCCCTTTGAAGCCTTCGGAGCCGTCGTCGGTGGCGATATGGAGGTTTTCGGCCACGGCGCGCATAGCGTCGGTGTAAATGAGCATGTCGCGGGTCTTGGCGCCGATGATCACGTCGGCCCGGACGCCGTGTTCCTTGAGCCATTTGACCTGGGGATAGACCGGGGCCGTGCCCACGCCGCCCGCCACGAAGAGGTAATGCCGCTTGCGGAGTTCGTCGATCGGCATTTTGACAAATTCCGAGGGGTGGCCGAGCGGGCCTGCGAAGTCGGCGAAAGCTTCGCCCGCTTCGAGCGAACAGATTTTGCGCGTCGAAGCGCCGATGGCCTGCGTTACGATGGTAACGCTGCCCTCTTCGGCGTCGAAGTCGGAGATCGTGAGCGGAATGCGTTCGCCGTGTTCGTCGGCGCGGACAATGATGAATTGTCCCGGCTGTGCCGAGCGTGCGACGCGCGGCGCGAGGACTTTCATCAGCCAGATGCCCTCTGCGAGGAGTCTTTTTTCAAGTATCGGGTACATTAATAAATAGGTTTTCGGCTTCCATCCGCCCGGGCGGTACAGCCGCATTGTTGTATCGCTAGTCTTCGACGATCGCCGTCGCCCGCATCCGCCGCATCGGGCGTGTGAGGTCGTTGGTTATGATCATCACGAAATCGGTTACCACGCCGTATTCCTGCTTCCCGGGGTCGAGCGTCACCCTGGCCGTAAACGAACTGCCGGAGGGGATACGCTGCCCCGGCGTGAGCGTCGTCGTGACCTTGCCGCCCGTCTCCACGGCCCGGACGATCAGTTCGCCGTCGCCCGTGTTTGTGAGCGTAAAGGTGCGCTGCTGTTTGGGCGCGTTGTGTTTTACTGGGCCAAATTTAATAATATTTTCGGTTATCTGCACTTTCGGCGTCCGTTCCCTGTTCTCCGGGGATTTGTCGATGCCTATGCCGTGGGCTACGATCAGCGTTCCGTTGCTGCGGCCGTCGGCCCGAACCTCCAGCGCATCGCGCAGGGTGCCGTAACGCGGAGCGCCCTCCGGATTGAGGTACATGAGGTTGATCTCGGCGGTTTGGCCGGGGGCGATTTCGCGCGGATAGTCGGTGGTGAGCAGGCCGCTCGACTCCTGCGGATGCAGTTCCAGGCGGATCGGCCGGTTTGACGTGTTGGTGCAGCCGATGGCCGATTGGACCTGCTGTCCCTCGCGGATATAAGAGAAGGTGCAGAGCGTCGATGCGAGCCGCAGGCCGCCGCCCGCATCGACGGGATAGAGTTCGTCGATGGTTTTGGGGCGCGGGGTGACGGTGCCGTGGACGGTGAGCGTTGCGATCTTGCGCCGTTCGGAGGAGTAGACGCCCAGCTCTTTGGTGAAGGCGCCGGGGCGGTTGGTCGGGTCGTATGTCACCTTGACGGTGGTTTTCTCGCCCGGGCGGATCGGCCGCTTGGTGAATTCGGGTACCGTGCAGCCGCAGGTGGTCACCACGTCGAGGATCACGACGGGCTTGTCGCCGCGGTTTTCGCCCGTGAACGTATGGCTTACGCGGCCGTCGGTTTCGGGAATCGTGCCGAAGTCCCATGAATCGGGCGTAAAGACCAGCTGGGCGTGCGCCGGCGCCGTGAAAGCGCAAAGGGCCAAGATTATGAGTAAGATATGTCGTCGTGTCGTCATGGTGCGGATAGATGTCGGTTTTGCAAAGGTACATTTTTTGTGAAAAAATCGTGCAATAATTTTGCGGGAATGAAATTTTGCTATATATTTGCACTCCGAAACGGGTTAAAAACCAAGTTTCGAATGCCTGAATAGCTCAGTTGGTTAGAGCACATGACTGTTAATCATGGGGTCCTAGGTTCAAGTCCTTGTTC
>CAKVKI010000370.1 GCA_934754975.1 uncultured Alistipes sp.
AAATTGCCGTCCGTCAGGCGGCTCAGCAGTTTGAGGTAACGGCGCTCGTGTTCGGCCTCCACCGTAGCGATCATCTTGAAAGCCGTGGCGATCTCGATAAAGCCCTCTTCCTCGGCCACCTTCGCGAACTCACGGTAGAGAACATCCCACTCTTCCTTCTCGCCGTGGGCTGCGGCCAGCAGGTTTTCGGCGGTGGTTCCGATCGGACCGGTGGGGTAGCTCGCGGTGATCTCCACGTCGCCGCCCTCAAGGAATTTGAAGAAACGCTCGGCATGCTCTTTCTCCTGCTCGGCCGTTTCGGCAAAAACACCGGCGATCTGCTCGTAACCCTCTTTTTTCGCCTTGCTTGCGAAGAATACGTAACGGCTGCGGGCCTGGCTCTCGCCGGCGAACGATTTCAGCAGATTTTTCTCGGTCCTTGTACCTTTAATGCTCTTTTCCATAATCTTATATTGTTTAATGTGTGTCGTTTATTTTCGTACAGCAAAGATAAGAAAAACCGCGACAATTCGCCAAATTATCCCCATCGTTTGTTTTTATACGGCTATTCGGATTACTTATAGACCCGATCGAGCATCTCCGCCACGTCTTCCCGGAATACGGAATAGGCCGCCGGCAGCGCCATCGTGTCGCCGACCTCGGGCGGAACGATCCGGTAACCGGGCATCGCCACCCACACGGGCACCGGTTCGAGCGCATAGGTCATATGCCCGTCGGGATGCCGCACGGCTTCAATTTCGGCCATCAGCCCTCCGTCGCAGTAGCGGCGGCGCTGGTTCGACACGAAATTGCCCAGCGAATAGAATACCACATGCGACGAATCGGCTTCGAAAGGCTGCACCACATGCGGATGGCTCCCGACTATCAGGTCCGCGCCGTTCCTGCGCAGGAATTGTGCCAGCCGCCGTTGTTCGGCATTTGCCTGCCGCTCGTATTCGTTTCCCCAGTGGATGCAGACCACGATGCAGTCCGGCGAACCGTCCCGCGCCGCCGTCAGGTCGGCGGCCATGCCCGCCGTGTCGATCAGATTTACCTGCACACCCTTCGGCACGGGAATCCCGTTGGTGCCGTAGGTGTAATTGAGCAGAGCGAAACGCACGCCGCAGTGTTCGAGCCAAAGCGGATTGTTGGCCGCCCGGTCGAGACTGTCCGTAAACACGCCCGTATGCCGTATACCGCAGCGCAGCAGTTCCGCGACCGTCGTATGCACCCCCACGGCGCCGCCGTCGCAGCAGTGGTTGTTGGCCAGCACGGCCACATCGACCCCGGCGTCGCGCAGTGCGTCGGCCAATGCTGCCGGAGACCGGAAACAGGGATAGCCCGTATAGCGGTCGGTGCGGGTAAGCGTCGTTTCGAGGTTCACGATCACCAGGTCGGCCGCACGGAAGCGGCGGTGCAGGTGGCCGAAAACCTCCCGGTAGTCGAATCCCGTTTCGCGGCGGGCCGCCGTGACCTGCGGCAGATGCTGCATCACGTCGCCCCCGAACAGCAGCCGCACGCGCACCGGCTTGGGCGGCGGAAGGGTCGGTTCCCGGTCCGACTGCCTGGCCGGAACGCAGCACGCCGCCGCCAGCAGCAGCCACGGAAGAATATGTCGTGCGGATATTTTCATAGTATGCGCCCCAAAGTTAGCTCTCCGGGAGTTAAAAACCAAAAACTGCGCTATATTTGCCGGCCCGAACTGCCAAGCACGGTTTTTGCCGTCGTTGGGGATGCCGTACGACGCGGACCGGGCAGAACCCTGCACCGCAATACGGGCAGGCCCGCTTCAGCGGGCGGATTCAACCACCGTACGCCGCCGCAGGCCCCGTCCCGCACCTGCCGTCGGCAGGCCGGGATGCGCAAAACCGCAGATACGGCGCAGGCGCGCAGGCCATGACAGACGCCAATGCGATAAACGTCAAAATATATGCGTAATATAAAGGGAGTACTATACGCCATCGTTTCTTCGGCCACCTTCGGGCTGATACCGCTTTTTTCGATCCCGCTGCTTCATGCGGGCATGGCCTCGCCGACGATTCTTTTCTACCGCATGCTGCTCTCGGCGGTCATCATGGCGGCAGTCGCCCTGCTGCTGAAACGCAATTTCCGCATCTCACGGCGCGACTTCGGCGTATTGGCCGGCCTGAGCCTGATGTACGCCGCCACGTCGCTGGGACTGCTGCGCTCGTACGACTACATACCGAGCGGCGTGGCCACCACCGTCAATTTTCTCTATCCGCTGGTGGTGACCATCGTCATGACGCTTTTCTTCCGCGAACGAAGTTCGGTATGGATCATCATTGCGGTCTTCATTTCGCTCATCGGCGTAGCGCTGCTGGCGTGGGGCGATGCGGGACACAACGATCCGGGGCGCGGCCTGATCTATGCCGGAACGACCGTATTCACCTATGCGGTTTATATTATCGGCGTGATGAAAAGCCGCGCCGGACGGCTCGACCCGCTGATCGTGGCGTTCTACGTACTGACCCTCTCCGCCGCGATATTTCTCGTTTACGCCCTCTCGACATCCGGCATCGGAGTAGTCCACACATGGCATATCTGGCGCAACCTGCTGTTGCTGGCCCTGCTCCCGACGGTACTCTCCAACCTGACGCTGGTATTGGCGATCAAGCAGGTCGGCTCGACGATGACCTCGATTCTGGGTTCGATGGAACCCCTGA
>CAKVKI010000371.1 GCA_934754975.1 uncultured Alistipes sp.
GCTGAGCCGCCTGACGGACGGCAATTTCTTCAAGCGCGACGGCAAAATCTGGTGGCAGTGCCGCAACTGCGGTTTCATCATCGAGGCCGAAGAGGCTCCCAAGCTCTGCCCCGCCTGCAAGCATCCTCAGGCTTACTTCGAGCCTAAGAAGGAGAACTATTAACAGAGTTCGTACAAAAACTATCCCCCGAGCCTTAACCGGCCCGGGGGTATTTTTTTGACGGGCGGCCGAATCCGCCGGGGAACGGGCAGCGTCCGGTTTCGCCGTTATATGCTCTCGGCGGGAAAAGTGCCGTATTCGGGAAAAAGGCGAAATCTAACCGAAATGCGACTTTTTGATACAACAAGCGACAAAATGGGACCTTCGCTGAAGAACGGATACCCTATCTTTGCCCGATAACCCATAATTGATATTTATGATGAAATTTTTATGCTATGAGACTTGCGCTGCAAAGTCCCCGTCGTCGGGGGTTGCCGTCCGGCGTCTGATTCGGCTCTCGGTACTATGTATTATGCTGACGGCGGCGGATTCGGCGGCGGCCCAGTGGCGCGTCGGAGTGACTGCGGGATATTCCCGCAACACCTTATCCATGGATACGGGCTACGCATACGACCTGCGTTACGAAGCCCGCGGCGGATTTACGGTCGGTATCCCCGTGCAGTACGACTTCTTCGAGTGGTTCGGTCTGCGCGCCGACCTGGTTTTCGTGCAGAAGGGACAGAAGATGCACCGTACGGATATCTACAACAAACTGCACACCGACACGCGCAATAACTATCTGCAGCTGCCCGTGATGGCCAGTTTCTCATTCGGCGGACAGCGTGTGCGCGGGTTCCTCAATGCGGGCGGTTACGTCGGCGGCTGGCTTTCGAGCCACCGGAAGGGAGTAATGATGCGTTTTTTTTCGGATGAGGCCGGTGATGATACCGGAATGATCTCTCCTGAAAACAGGTATGAATTCGACGAGCGGGCGCCGTTCGACTCCCGCCGCGACAACCGTTTCGAAGCCGGTCTTGTCGGCGGTGTGGGCGTCAGTTACCGGGTTGCGCCGCGAATCGAGGTGCAGGCCGAAGGGCGTTGCTACTACGCGCTGACCGACATGCAGAAAAACTACATGAAATTCCAAACGCCGCGTTATAACACCACGTTCGTCGTACAAGTGGGATGCAACGTAATTCTGGGTAAAATTAAAAAGTAAACGACCATGAAACGCATATATATACTTTCCTCCCTGCTGCTTTTCGCCGCCCTGCTCCCCGCCTGCCGCAAGGACGCTCCCGAACTGATGAATCCCAACGAACGCCAGCTGTGCAGGACCACGTCGCAGGTGTTCGAAGCTTTCTGGCACGGAATGAACAACAGCTACGCCTTCTGGGACATAGACCCGACCGACTGGGACCGGGTTTACGACGAATACCTGCCCCGCTTCCGTGCTTTGGACGACCTCGAAACGCTGGACAACGAAACACTGCAGGCCCTCTATACCGAAGCATGCAGGGATCTGATCGACCATCATCTCGCCATTACCGTCACCAATATCGATGCTCCGGACCCGAAAAGCAATACGATTGTCCTGCAGCCGGGGATGGACGAGGTCATGACACGCGATTACTACCACTATCCCATTCTCGGAGGGGCTGCTGACGGATTGATTAAAGGATGTATCGAAGCATACAAGAGCGCCGGACGTATCGAAGAATATGCAGACGGACTTTATCTGAATGAAGACCATCTCGACATGGCGATGGAGGCCATATCGTATAAGATCGACGGCGTCATATACTTCAGGCTTTCGGCATTCACTCTTTCCGGCGTTCTCGAACTGGACCCTGAAGGCCCCGTGGCGCAGGTCGTTCGGAATTACCACCGGATGATTCTCGAAACGCCGGATATCAAAGGCGTCATTATCGACGTGCGCGACAACTTCGGCGGTATGCTGGCCGATATGCAGCAGATTCTCGCGCCGCTGATCGACACGGAGACTTTGATCGGCTATACCCGCAGCAAGGAGGGGCTCGGAAGACTCGACTACGGCCCGTGGGTGCCGTGCATCCTTGCGCCTGCCGAACAACACCGCAAGGTCGAAGCCCCTGTTGTGGTGCTGGCCAATATCTGGTCCGTGAGTATGTCCGAGATGACCTCCATGGCCGTGTCGGTTCTTCCGAACGGCTGTGTCGTCGGAGAACGGACATTCGGCGGCACGGGGCCGCTCGCCGGGGATTATACATTCGCTTACAGCGGCGCGGCGTCCAATGCGTGCGTGAAAATTTACACCTCGACCTCGATGATGAAAGATGCGAAAGGCGTGATTCACGAGGGCGTGGGCGTAACGCCCGATATCGAATCGCTGCAGGACGAGCAGGGGCTGCTCAACGGCGTGGACGGGCAGCTCGAACGGGCGCTCGAATACATACGTACCGGGAAATAAACCGCTGCGGTCATGCCGTGCAAACGCCGGAAGGGCTTCTTTGGAGTCTTCCGGCGTTTTTTTGCTTTGTCTCCGGAGGAAGAACCCGTTGAAACCGCGGGCGATATTCCCGGAATTTGCCCGTGTGTCTCGGAAGATTGCGGAATCTTTATTATCTTTGCCGGATAGGAAAATCCGAATAACGAATAATAACGCATATAACATGGCAGACGACAAAATCATCTTTTCGATG
>CAKVKI010000372.1 GCA_934754975.1 uncultured Alistipes sp.
AGGTTATGTTGCTCCACCTCTTTCAACGCTTCGAAGTGCTGCTGGTGGCGACGATTTACGGCTGTGGATGCTGTTTTGAAGCGGTTCCATACCTCGTCGCGCAGCTCTTTGGCAACGGGACCCGTATCGCGGAATTCCTGATGCAGTTTCTGTAACTGATGGAATGCTGATACTACATCCGGCTCTTCTGCCAGTTTCTCGGCAGCTTCGCATAGATGTGTTTTTATTTCCAGGTTCTTCTTGAAATCATACTCGCGGAATTCATTGTTCAGCTTCAGCAGGTCATAGAACTTCTCTACATAGAGCTGGTAGCTCTTCCAGAGTTCGTTGACTTTAGCTTGCGGAATCAGTTTTACTTCATTCCACTGTTGTTGCAACTTCTTGAATTCCGTATAGGATTTGTTGGCATCATCGGGTGATTCTACCAGTTCTTTCAGTTCCTCGATTATGGAAAGTTTGATTTGCAGGTTCAGCTCTTTCTGTTTTTCCTGTTCGGCTGACAATGCACTTCTCTTCTCTTTAATGACGGACATGATGTTCTTGAACTCCTCTTCAACAGTATCTGCTGTCGGAATGAAATTCTCTGCTGTTCCCCCGTTTTCGATGAATAGTTTCTTTGCCGCTTCCAGTTCGGCATTATGCAACTTATAGAAAGCCTGTTTCAGACCATCTATTTCCTGTTTGCCGGCATTTTCCACATCTGCGGAAACCTCTTTAAGCTTAGCCAGGATTTCCTCCTTGTTTAGCTTCTGTATAGCTTCTACCGGCTTTTCTTCCTGCGTTGCTTCTTCAGCCGGAGTTTCGGTCAGAGCCGGTTCTGAAACCTCGGTTGCTTTCTTTTCTTCTTCTAATTCTGCCGCCTTTTCGGGGAGATTAGTGTCATGAGTGTCCATCATTGTACATACGTTTTAAGAAACGGTTTTACCCGTTCGGGTTACATTAGGTCACAAATTAATAAAATAAAACAATTACTTCATACTTTTTTTCTGAGTTTTTTTTCTTTTTTCAAGGAATATTCATTTTTTCCTGTTTTTCCACCACAGGCTGCACTGCATTTTCGTTCCGTTGTTCCTGGGTGTATTCCATCACGGCATACTCCGTGATTCCGTTGTTGGTGGTGCGGTGCCGGAATCCGCCCGCATTGAGTACGGTGACGAGGGTCTGTTGCGTTTGCTTGTTGGAGAGTACGCGCCCGTTCAGGCTGATGGTGGCGAGCAGTTGTGCGGCGGGCAGCCACTTTCCGCCGCCTTCGGCAGGCCGGGCGGGGCGATAGTAGTAGTACAGGTTTTCTTCCACAGGCTCTTTCAGGCGGAAGTGTTCGTTGCGCTGGTTCAGTTGGTTTATTTCGTCGCCCTCGTACCAGTAGTGGAAGCCGTTGCGGAACAGTGCCATCGCCTGGGCGTAGATGCCCGTATGGCAGACGGGGGTGTGGTAGTCCACGGACAAGATGTTGTTGAACAGGAAGCGTCGGTTCTCGCCTATGTCCTGCAGGCAGTGGGGATTGTTGGTGCTGCCTATGAATGAGGCTCGCCGCACGAAGTTGTAGGCCTGTGTGTCGAAGGCTTTGCGCTCCAGCACGAGGTCTTGCGCAATGAGGTGTTTCAGCTCGGCCAATGCTTCGGGTGCCAGGCTGTCGAACTCTTCCATGTTGATTATCAGTCGTGTGGAGAGCATCAGCATGTGGTCCTTGTTGTGGGGGTTGATCATGCCGTTGCGGCTGTATTTGCGCAGTTCGGGTGGTAGCAGGTTGCGTATGAAGAAGCTCTTTCCGCGTCCCTGCTTGCTGTAGAGGAGGAGGAACAGCTGGTTTTGCAGTTCGTCGTCTATGGCGCAAGCCACCATGCCTACGAGCCATCGGCGCAGGCTGTCTTCCCAGAAGGGGGTGTCGGTGGTCTGCACCAGTGAGGCCAGCTGTCCGATGTAGTCCGTCGTGCCGTCCCATGCCGGCAGGCCTTCGAAGTAGGTCCTGAAGGGGTCGAAGTCGCGGGCGTAGTCCGAGTCTATGGCGGTCTTCATGAGGCTTTGCGAGCAGTAGATGGCGCGGGCCTGTGCCTGCATGTAGATGCTGTTGATGTCCTTGCCTCGCAGGGGCTGGAAGGTGGCGGGGCCGTGGCCTTTGCCTTTGGCGGTGGCGGGGTGGAGCGACCGGAATTCGAGGGTGTCCAGCACCGTGTTGCGCCGGAATTCATAGCCTTTTTGCAGGAATTCGTAGATCCTTTCGGCTATCGGCCGTTTCTTTTCCTGTTCCATCCGGTCGGTCTTCGAGGTATAGTCGTAGGCGTTCCGCAGGGGAGTTTCCAGGTCGAATCCCGTCACGTTTCCGTAGCTGTGTTTCACCAGTAGCAGGGCTTCTCCAAGGGGGATACCTTTGCTGTAGCAGCGGTTGGCGAGGGTGTAGATGAAGCTGTCGCGCTCTCCTTCGGTGAACTTGTATTTGCGGCGGGTGTATGCCAGTGCCTTGTCGTAGTCCGTGCGTGCCTGTTGGCTTAGGGCTTCGATGTTCACGCTCGGGTCGGCTTCGGGTGCTGCGGGACGTGGCGTTGCGGGGCGTGCGGACGTTTTTCTTTCGCGGGGAGCGTCCTTGTCGGGCAGTGCGACGGCACCCGTCAGCGGCTGCACGGCTGCCAGGCGTTGCGTCGAGATGAAGGCTTCCGGGT
>CAKVKI010000373.1 GCA_934754975.1 uncultured Alistipes sp.
GGATGCCGCGGTCGTTCACCAGGTTGGCTTTGATGACGTTATGGCCGTTGGCCCGGAGTATCTGCGCCACGGAGTACCCCAGCAGGTTGTTGCGGATATGCCCCAGATGCAGGGGTTTGTTGGTGTTGGGCGACGAATATTCGATCATCACCGTACGGCCCGTGGCGGGAGCCTGTCCGAAGTCCCCGTCGGCGGCGATCTCCGCAAAACGCGCGGCCCAGAACGCACTGTCGAGGGTCAGGTTCAGGAAGCCCTTGATAACGTTGAACGACTTGATTTCAGGCACATTGGCCGTCATATATTCGCCTATCTCGGTCGCGGTGGCTTCGGGCGACTTGCGGCTTCGTCGCAGCAGCGGGAATGTCACGAGGGTGTAATCGCCCTCGAACTCCTTGCGGGTCTTCTGAATCTGCAGCTGTTCGCCGTCGAGCGGACCGTAAAGCGTCTCCACCGACCGGCGGACCGCATCCGAAATAAAGTTTTCAATATTCATAACACGAAAGATTTGCCTGCAAATTTAGCGTTTTTCGGCTAATAACCAATCCCGCAAAGCCATAAATCTCACAAATTGCGGCTGCGCCGCCGCCGAAAATCCCAAACAATGTTTATCTTTGCCGGTACATTACACGATTTTCATGGAAATCATCATCATTATCCTGCTGATCCTGCTCAACGGGCTCTTTGCAATGTCGGAGATCGCGCTGATATCGGCGCGCCGCTCGAACCTGACGGCACGGGCCAAGCAGGGCAACAAGGCGGCCTCCAAAGCCCTGCAGCTGGCTCAGGATCCGGACAGATTTCTTTCCACGATTCAGATAGGCATCACCCTGATCGGCATTCTGACGGGTATCTATTCGGGCGAAGCGCTGGCCGGCCGCTTCGGCGCGATGCTCGCATCGCTCGGCATGCCGCTCCATACGGCCGTTCCGGTCGCCCAGGTTCTTATCGTCATCATCGTCACCTACCTCACGATCGTCTTCGGCGAGCTGGTCCCCAAGCGTATCGGCATGAAGAGCGCCGAGCGGGTCGCCATACTCGTCGCACGGCCGATGCAGCTGCTTTCGAAGCTGACGTCGCCGTTCGTATGGCTGCTCTCACGCAGTATCGACGTCATCACCCGCCTGCTCGGAATCAAGGATATGGAGAGCAAGGTCACCGAGGAGGAGATCAAGTCGATCATTCAGGAGGGCACCGAAGGCGGGGAGGTGCAGGTCGTCGAACAGCAGATCGTCGGCCGCGTATTCTCGCTGGGCGACCGCAAGGTGGGGTCGATTATGACGCACCGCAGCGAAATCGCATGGATAGACCCCGGCATGACGCCCGAACAGATCCGCGAACTGGTCGGCCGGGAACCCCATACGCTCTACCCCGCCGCCCGGAACAACCTCGACCGGCTGGCCGGCGTAATATACCTCAAGGACCTCTTCACGCATATCGGAGAGAAGGATTTCGACGTCGCATCCATACTGCGCCCCGCCAAATTCTTCCACGAGGAGACCGAAGTATACACCGCACTGGAACAACTTCGCAGCGAACAGGTCGGTTACGGCATCGTCTGCGACGAATTCGGCGTAACGCAGGGCATAGTCACACTGCGCGACATCTTCGAGGCGTTGGTAGGTTCGATTCCCGAAGAACGGGAGGAGCCGGACATCATCCCCCGGGAGGACGGCAGCTGCCTGATAGACGGACAGTGTTCGTTTTACGATTTCCTGGTCTATTTCGGCCTGGAGGACGTTTATCCGAACAACCTTTACAACACCCTCAGCGGCCTGATCCTCGACAAACTGGGGCATATTCCGCAGACGGGCGAGAAGTTGCTGTGGAACACCTTCACGTTCGAGATCGTCGATATGGACGGCGCCCGCATCGACAAGATTCTCGCGTACGAAACCCCGGAAAAAGCGAACTGACACCCATGAAAATAGCAGATATAGAACTCGGCGAAAAGCCCCTGCTGCTGGCGCCGATGGAAGACGTGACCGACCCTTCGTTCCGCTACATGTGCAAGCGGTTCGGGGCCGACGTGGTTTACACGGAATTCATTTCGTCGGACGGACTGATCCGCGATGCGGCCAAGTCGCTCAAAAAGCTCGAAATCGACGCTGCAGAACGCCCCGTGGGCATCCAGCTTTACGGGCACCTGATCGAACCGATGGTCGAAGCGGCCCGCATGGCCGAAGCGGCCAATCCCGACATCATAGACATCAACTTCGGCTGTCCGGTGAAGAAAATCGCCGGGCGCGGCGCAGGATCGGGCATGATGCGCGACGTGCCGCTGATGGTCGAAATGACGCGCCAAATCGTGCAGGCGGTGCGCAAGCCCGTGACCGTCAAAACCCGGCTGGGCTGGGACGAAGAGTCGAAGAACATCGAGGAGATCGCTTTGCGGCTGCAGGACGCCGGCATAGCCGCGCTCACCATTCACGGCCGCACACGCGCCCAGATGTACCGCGGCGAAGCGGACTGGACGCTGATCGGCAGGGTGAAGAACAACCCGCAGATACATATTCCGATCATCGGCAACGGCGACGTGGATTCGGGACCGAAGGCGGCGGAGATGTTCGACCGCTACGGCGTGGACGGCGTGATGATCGGCCGGGCGACGTACGGGCGGCCTTGGATATTCCGCGAAGTGAAGCAC
>CAKVKI010000374.1 GCA_934754975.1 uncultured Alistipes sp.
GAGCAGGTGATGGGAGGCGGCGTGGGGGCCGCGCTGATGCAGGGCATCAAGCGGGGCCTGTTCAGCAACGAGGCGGGTATGGGTTCCGCGCCCAACGTCGCCGCCACGGCCCATGTCTCGCATCCCGTGAAGCAGGGGTTGATCCAGACCCTCGGGGTCTTCACCGATACGCTTGTAATCTGCACCTGCACGGCTTTCATCATCCTTTTCGGCGGCGTTCCCGATGCCTCGCTGTCGGGCATCCAGCTTACGCAGGCCGCGCTGGTCAGCGAGATCGGTCCCGTCGGCAGCGTTTTCGTCGCCGTGGCGATTTTCCTCTTCGCCTTCAGCAGTATCATCGGCAACTACTATTACGGCGAAGCCAATATCCGCTTCATCACCCGCCGTCCGGGCGCGCTGACCCTCTACCGGCTGCTGGTCGGGGCGATGGTGTTGTTCGGCGCGCTGGCCACGCTCGATCTGGCGTGGAGCTTCGCCGATATCACGATGGCGCTGATGACCCTCTTCAACCTCGCCGCGATCCTCCTGCTGGGCCGTCAGGCGTTCCTGCTGCTGGCCGATTACATTGCCCAGAAACGGCAGGGCATTAAAAATCCGGTCTACACGCGTGACCGGATTCCTGAGTTGAAAGATAAGGCGGAGTGCTGGTAGCATTTCAGCAGGCCGCCGCTGAAGTCGGCAACGGGGCGTCAGTTCACCACCACATTCGCGAAATATTCGCGGAGCAGCGCCGCAGCGCGGTCCAGCTGTTCCGGCGTATTTTCCCTGACGTCCGGGAGCTTGTACTCCTTTCCCATCGCTTCGTATTTGTGAACTCCGAGCGTGTGGTAGGGCAGCAGTTCGACCCGTTCGATCTGCTTGTAGCCGCCGAGCCGCCCGCCCAGCGTGCGGATGTCGGCTTCGGCGTCGCTGTAGCCCGGAACCAGCACGTAGCGGAGCCAGAACGGTTTGCCGTGTTCTTCGAGCCATGCCGCCGTGCGGAGGGTCTGGGCGTTGTCGCGTTCGGTGAGCGTGCGGTGGCGTTCGGGATCGGCCTGCTTCACGTCGAGCAGGATCAGGTCCGCCAGTCCCAGCAACTCTTCGACCGCCGGATTCCAGATGCTGCCGTTCGTGTCGATGCAGACGTGAACGCCCGCTTCCCGGAGCCTGCGCACCAGCGGCGCCAATGCCGCGGCCTGAAACGTCGGTTCGCCGCCCGAGAAGGTCACGCCGCCCCGCCGTCCGTAAAACGGCTTCTGGTCCACGGCCATGCGGAGTATCTCGTCCGGGGACGTGGGCGTGCCGCCGCAGGCGTCGATCGTGTCGGGATTGGCGCAGTAGAGACAGCGGAAATTGCACCCTTGCAGGAAAACGACGAGCCGGAGTCCCGGCCCGTCGAATGTTCCCATGGATTCGTAGGAATGTACCTTTATCATCTTACATCCGCTCGTGGAAACTGCGGCTGATGACCTCCAGCTGGTGTTCGCGGCTCAGACGGGTGAAGTTCACGGCATAGCCCGACACGCGGATCGTCAGCTGCGGATAGTTTTCGGGGTGTTCCATGGCGTCTTCGAGCATCGCGCGGTTCAGCACGTTCACGTTCAGGTGGTGCGCCCCCTTGGTGAAGTAGCCGTCGAGCATCGTCACGAGGTTCTCGATCCGCTCCTCCTGCGTCGGGCCCAGCGATTTGGGGACGATCGAGAAGGTGTTCGAGATGCCGTCCTGCGAGTCGCGGTAGCGGAGCTTGGCCACCGAGGCCAGCGAAGCGATGGCGCCGCTCTTGTCGCGGCCGTGCATCGGGTTGGCTCCCGGAGCGAAAGCAACGCCTTTGGCGCGTCCGTCGGGCGTCGCGCCGGTCTTCTTGCCGTACATTACGTTCGAAGTGATGGTCAGCAGCGAGAGGGTCGGACGGGCGTTCTTGTAAACGGGCAGCTTCTTCAGCTCTTCGCTGAAGTAGTACACTAAGTCCACGCCCAGGTGGTCCACCCGGTCGTCGTTGTTGCCGAAGCAGGGGAATTCACCCTCGATGTCGAATCCGTCGGTGAGCCCCTGCTCGTTGCGGCGCGCCGACACTTTGGCGTATTTGATGGCCGAGAGCGAGTCGAGGGCGATCGAGAGACCTGCCACGCCGTAGGCGAGGTTGATGCGCGGATCGGTGTCCACCAGCGCCATCTGGGCCTTCTCGTAATAATATTTGTCGTGCATGTAGTGGATGATGTTCATCGCCTCGTTGTAGACACGGGCGATCTCGGTCAGCACCATCTTGTAGTTGCGCATCACCTCCTCGAAGCGCAGCGGACCCTCGGTGAGCGCCGGGATGCCCTTGACCATCAGCGTGCCGGTGTTCTCGCAGCGGCCGCCGTTGAGGGCCAGCAGTAGCGCCTTGGCCAGGTTGCAGCGGGCGCCGAAGAACTGGATCTGGCGGCCGATGTCCTGGTACGATACGCAGCAGGCGATGCCGTAGTCGTCCGAGTGGCGCACTTCGCGCATCAGTTCGTCGTTCTCGTACTGGATCGAGCTGGTGTCGGCCGAAACCTTGGCGCAGAAATCTTTGAATCCCTGCGGCAGGTCGGGGCTCCACAGAATCGTGAGGTTGGGTTCGGGCGACGGGCCGAGGTTGTAGAGCGTCTGCAGGAAACGGAACGAGGTCTTGGTCACCTT
>CAKVKI010000375.1 GCA_934754975.1 uncultured Alistipes sp.
TCCCTGTGCGGTGTCCCAATTGGCGGGAGTGACCGAGAGACGTGTAGAAAATTGCGTCCGCTGTCCGTTGATGGTGATGCGTCCCATGATCGGGACACAACCGTTGCGGAGAGGCGCATTCTTCTTGATGTAGAATAGAACCTTGAACGTGTTTCTCATTGTTTTTAGCAACCTTTTTCATTAACCTATACAATACACAAACCGCTTTAAAGGTAATGATTAAGTAACAACCATATGATGCAAGATTAAGCCTAAATAGCTTATTCTCCCTGTGTTGTCGTATTCGGAAGGGTTACCCTGTAGTTACAGAGGTGCAGTCGGGATAACGTCTGTTTTTCAAGCAGACGTTTGGCTGTCAATTAGTTAGACTATAATTTGTTGATTTGGCCTGAGGCGGGGCCTTGTGTATTGATTATCATCAATTTACACTGTACTAACGTATGCAGTTGACTTTTTATTTTAAAATCAATTAAAATTAACGCTTATGGTAAGAAAAATTGTACTATCGTTAATTGCCGTATTCGGGCTTCTGGCATACGCCACAGCCCAGAATCGACAGATCTCCGGTACAGTTTCCGATGCAAACGGACATCCGGTTGCAGGCGCGACCGTCATTGTAGATGGGACCTCTCTCGGGACCACGACCAACACGGCCGGCGAGTTTACGCTCTCGGCTCCGGCGAACGGCACGCTCGTGGTGACGTTTGTCGGTTTTGAGCCGCAGCAGCTTCCCATCGCCGGTAAAACCCGGATCAATATCAGGATGAAGGAAGATGCCCAGGCAATCGACGACGTGATCGTCGTGGCCTTCGGTACGGCTAAAAAAGAGGCTTTCACCGGTTCGGCCGCCGTCATAAAATCGGATGAGATTTCCAAGGTGCAGACGTCCAACGTGGCCACGGCCCTGGTCGGCCGCGTCGCTGGTGTGCAGACCTCCAGCACGTCGGGAGACCTCGGCAAAACGCCTTCGATCCGCGTCCGCGGTTTCGGTTCGATCAACGCCGGCAAGGAGCCGCTCTGGATTGTGGACGGCATGCCTTATGAAGGCGACCTGAACAACCTGAATACGAACGACATCGAGTCGATGACCGTCCTCAAGGACGCCGCGTCGAACGCCCTGTACGGCGCCCGCGGCGCCAATGGTGTAATCATGGTCACCACCAAAAAGGCGAAGTCGGGCGACGCCGTCGTGACGATCGACGCCAAGTGGGGCGTAAACTCGAAAGCATTGGAAGATTACGATGTAATCACCTCTCCCGCACAGTATTACGAGACCCATTTCAAAGCGCTCTACGGCTACTACGCGCAGAACAATCCGGCTGCGAAGGCTTATGCGATGGCCAGCAGCGGCCTGACTTCCAACGGAACGGGCGGTCTGGGATACAATATCTACACGGTTCCCGAAGGACAGGCGCTGATAGGCACCAACGGCAAACTGAACCCGAACGCAACGCTGGGCCGCAAAATCATCTACAACGGACAGGAGTACTGGCTGACGCCCGACGACTGGACCGACGAGGCTTACCAGTCGGCGTTCCGTCAGGAATACAACGTGAACATTTCCGGAGCGACGGACCGCAGTTCGTTCTATGCTTCGCTGGGCTACCTGGACAACACGGGTATTATCAAAAGTTCGTCGCTGGAACGCTACACGGCGCGTCTGAAAGCCGATTACCAGGCCAAGAAATGGCTGAAGGTCGGCGGTAACATGTCGTATGCGCACTTCAGCAACAGCAACGGCAACTCGAACGAAGGATCGGATTCTTCGACCGCCAATATCTTCGCGTTTTCAGCGCAGATGCCTCCTATCTACCCCGTATACATCCGCGACGGCTCGGGCCGTATTATGGTGGACGACAACGGCTACCAGATGTACGACTACGGCGACAAGGGCAATGCGGGTCTGACCCGTCCGCTGCTTCCCGGCGCCAACGCTCTGCAGACCAGCTGGCTCAACAAGAAAAAAGCCGAGGGCAATGCCTTCTCGGGCAGCGGGTTTGTGGACATTACGCTTTACAAGGGACTGAAGCTGACGCTAAACGGCAGCACCAACATCGACGAAACCCGCACCACTTACCTCAACAACCAGTATTACGGCCAGTTTGCCGAGGCGGGCGGTACGATTTCGAAATACCACACCCGCGACATCGCCTACAACCTCCAGCAGATCCTGAACTACAACGAGACGTTCGGCAAGCACAACGTGGGGCTGATGGCCGGTCACGAATACTATCAGAACAGGTACTACTACCTGAGCGGCACCAAGTCGAAACTCTTCTCCTATGACAACGAAGAACTCGGCGGAGCCGTCGTGGACGGCGCGGGCGCTCACTCCTACATCAACGATTACAACTCGGAAGGTTACTTCATGCGCGCCCAGTACGACTATGCGGGCCGTTACTTCGTAAGCGGTTCGTACCGCCGCGACGCATCGTCGCGCTTCCACCCCGATCACCGCTGGGGCAACTTCTGGTCGGTAGGCGGCGCATGGCTTCTCAACCAGGAGAACTGGTTCAACGCTCCGTGGGTAAATCTGCTGAAACTCAAGGCATCTTACGGTTCGCAGGGTAACGACAACATCGGCAACAGCACGATCGGTTACTACCTCTACAC
>CAKVKI010000376.1 GCA_934754975.1 uncultured Alistipes sp.
ATATAGACCGCCACCGAGCGCAGTTTCAGGGGCTTTCCGTCGAGGTAGGCGACCGACCCGCAGGCCGGCACGCGCAGCGTACGGCGGCCCTTGCGGACCGTCAGGCAGGGCATTTGCCCTTCGGCTTCGGCGATCGTACACTTCGCGCCGCGGAACACCTCGGTATGCGGCGCGAACAGTTCGCCGGTAAGTTCCGACAACGGGCGCTCCAAACCGAGCAGGTCGGCCATGTAGGCGTTGATCTCCGTATTGGTATTGCGCCCCACGGGCAGGTCGCCCGCCGGATGGTAAGCCGCCAGAAAGACGTCCTCGGCGGTATGGCTGCCGCTGAGGAAGCCGAAATGGGTCCGGGAGGTCACGATGCGGGCGATGCTCGACACCATGTTCACGCTGTTGGCGACCTTCATGTAGTCGGCCTCGGTGTAGTTGCGCGAACTCTGGAGCAGGGTCACTTCTTCGTCCGTAAGCTCGATGCCGGTGTATTCGCGGAACAGGGGCCGGATCTGCTCCGGCTGCGCCTTGAGCAGGATTTTTTCGAGTCCCGAAGCCGAGCGGCGCACCTTCGAGATATTCATATAGGCCGAATCGAGTCCTTTGGAGGCGTAATCCTTATAGGCCCCATCGCCGAAACTCATGCCCGAAGTGCCGTGGTCGGGCATGATGACAATGGCCGTCCGCCCGTCGCGGCGGGCGAAATCGAGCGCAACGCCCACCGCCTTGTCGAAGGCCAGCATCTCGCCAATCACGCCGGCCGGGTCCTTGGCATGCGCCGCCATATCGACGCGACTGCCCTCGACCATCAGGAAAAAGCCGTTTTCATGCCTGTTCAGCACATCCAGCGCCTTGGCCGTCATCTCGGCCAGCGACGGCTGTTCGGCGTCGTCCCTGTCGAGGTCGTAATTCATGTTTCCCCGCGCGAAGAGCGACCACACGGGGCCTTTGCCCTCGTAGGCGCGGAACGCCGCGGCATCCTGCTCGATGAGCGTCGCGCCGCTGCCGCGCAGATACTCCCGCATGGCATCCGTGACCTGCTTGCGGCCGCCGCCGAACATCACGTCCAGATCGTTGGCCGCCATCTGCGCCGCCAGAACGGGATAGGCGTGGCGTGAATAGTGGTGCGAAGCGCAGGCGGCGGGCGTCGCATGGCAGAAATCGACCGTCACGACGAGTCCCGTGGCCTTTCCCCGGTCGTATTTGGCCGCTTCGAGCAGCGTCGCCAGCGGCTGACAGGCCCGCCCGGATTCAACCTCGACGATATCCTGCGCGGGATTGGCCGCCGGATAGACCGAAATGTTGCCCGCCTGCTGGGGCACGCCCGTCATGTAGCCCGACATGGCCGGAGCCGAGCAGGGAATCGGCGAATCGGACGAGAACGTCCCGACCAGACCGCAGAGACAGGAATCGAGGTTGAGCGTCCGCTGCGAGGGGTCGTTGTAGAATTTATACCAGCGGGCCGCGGAGAGGACGCTCGTGGAGGTGCCGTCGGGAATCATCACGATAACGTTGCGCACCGGGGCGACGGGTTTGCGGTAGAACGGCTGCGCCCCGGCCGCCAGCACGGCGAAGAGCAGGAGCAGCAGGATTGCACTTCTTTTCATCATAATTTATTGCGGGTTTTACGGTTGTTTCATATCGGATGCCGCCCGACGAAGCGCGGAAAGAGTTTTCGCTTCGTTCGAATCACACCGACCCGGCGGCAAAACGGTAGTAAAGATACGAAAAAACAAGGAAATAGGAAAGAATACGAAAAATAAGGAAACATCCGGGGCTGAAAACCGCCGGAAAACGCCCCGCCCGCAAAAGGATGTCCGCATCCCGGCGACCAGCCGGAGGGCGCCCCGCAGGAAGGGAATTTCCGCCGCCGCTTCCGATCGGCGGGAAGGCCCTGCATTCGTCTCCGCGCCGTCCCGAGGGGCCGGATTCCGGGCCTGCGGAGTCGCGACGCGGACCGGAGAACGAGGCGGACTAACAATTTGTAACCTAAATCGAGAAAAAGAGCGCAGGAGAATATCTGTTTTCAGAAATTAATCGTATATTTGCTAACAGATCGACACCTCCCGCACCGGAAATTCATCAAAACATTAACGGATATGTACGGAAAAATCAAAGAACACCTGCTGCATGAACTCGCTGAAATCAAGGCCGCAGGGCTATACAAAAGCGAACGGGTCATCGAATCGCCGCAGCGTGCGGAGATCGAAGTTGCAGGTCGTAAGGTGCTTAATTTCTGCGCCAACAACTACCTCGGACTTTCAGACAACCAGCGCCTGATCGACGCCGCGAAACGGGCCATGGACAGCCGGGGCTACGGCATGTCGTCGGTACGTTTCATCTGCGGCTGCCAGGACATCCACAAACAGCTCGAAAAAGCCATAGCCGACTACTTCGGCACCGAGGACACGATCCTCTACGCCGCCTGCTTCGACGCCAACGGCGGTGTTTTCGAACCGCTCTTCGGCGACGGGGACGCGATTATCTCCGACTCGCTGAACCATGCGTCGATCATCGACGGCGTGCGTCTGTGCAAGGCCGTGCGCTACCGCTACGCCAACGCCGACATGGACGAACTGGAAGAGTGTCTCAAAAAAGCGCAGGCGCAGCG
>CAKVKI010000377.1 GCA_934754975.1 uncultured Alistipes sp.
CCCGCTATGTGGGCGTGACGGTGAAGAACTGCAAAATAGGCCCTTCGCCCGAGTGGATGCAGAACTGCCTGCGCGCCGCGGGCGTCAACCCCAAGAATAACCTGGTCGACATCACCAACTTCGTACTCTTCGAGTTGGGCCAGCCCCTGCATGCGTTCGACGCGGCGAAGATCGAAGGCCGCGAAGTCGTGGTCCGCACCTGCGCCGAAGGCACGCCTTTCGTGACGTTGGACGGCGTGGAGCGCAAGCTGACGGCCGATGACCTGATGATCTGTTCGGCCGAGCGTCCGATGTGTATCGCCGGAGTCTTCGGCGGATTGGATTCGGGCGTCGGCGACACGACGACCGACGTATTTATCGAGAGCGCTTATTTCAATCCCGTGTGGGTGCGCAAGACGGCCAAGCGTTTCGGCCTGAACACCGATTCGTCGTTCCGCTTCGAGCGCGGCGTCGATCCCAACATGCAGGTCTATGCCGCCAAGCGCGCCGCCCTGCTGATGAAGGAGCTGGCCGGGGGCGAGATTTCGAGCGACATTACGGACATCTATCCCAATCCTGTCGAAGACTTCAAATTCGATATCTCCTTCGCCCGCATCGACTCGCTGATCGGCAAGGAAATTCCCGAAGATACGGTCCGTACGATCCTCGCCGCGCTGGAAGTGAAGATTCTCGCCGAGAAAGAGGGCGTGCTGAGCGTCGCCGTGCCGCCCTATCGCGTGGACGTGCAGCGCGAAGCCGACCTCGTCGAGGATATCCTCCGCATCTACGGCTACAACAATGTCGAGATTCCCTCGCGCGTCCGCTCGACGCTCTCCTATGCGCCGAAGCCCGACCGCAACAAACTGATGAATCTCGCGGCCGATTTCCTGACCTCCAACGGCTTCACCGAGATCATGTCCAATTCGCTGACCAAGGCGGCCTATTACGAGGGGCTGGAGTCCTATAAGGCCGAAAACTGCGTGCGCATCCTCAATCCGCTGAGCGCCGACCTGAACGTGATGCGCCAGACGCTGCTATTCAACATGCTCGAAGCCGTGCAGCTCAACGCCAACCGCAAGAACGGCGACCTGAAACTCTACGAATTCGGCAACTGCTATTTCTACGACGAGTCGAAACGCACGGAGGAGAACCATCTCGCGGCCTACTCCGAGGAGTACCGTCTGGCGATCGCCGTGACGGGCGTGGCCGTGCCTGCGTCGTGGAACGCCCGGCCGCAGGCCGCGTCGTTCTTTACGCTGCGCGCCGTGGCCGAGAAACTCCTGCGCCGCTTCGGTATCGACATCTATGCGCTCCGGACCGAGACGCTGCAAAACGACCTCTTCGGCGAAGCGCTCTCGATGTCGCTCAACGGCAAAGAGTTGCTGCGTATCGGCACGGTAAGTTCGAAAATCCGCCGCCGCCTCGATGTCAAGCAGGATGTTTACTATCTGGAGATGAATTTCGACGCGCTCGTGAAATCGACCCGCAAGCATAAGATCGCGGCCGAGGAACTTTCGAAGTTCCCCGAAGTGAAACGCGACCTGGCCCTTCTGATCGACAAACAGGTGACCTTCTCGGCGTTGCGCGACGTGGCGTTCGCCGCCGAGCGCAAACTGCTCAAGAGCGTTTCGCTGTTCGACGTCTACGAGGGCGACAAACTTCCCGAAGGCAAGAAATCCTACGCCCTGAGTTTCATCCTCGAAGACAAGACCCGTACGCTCGACGAAAAGACGATCGAAAAGGCGATGAAGAACCTCACCGCGCAGTTCGAACAGCGGTGCGGCGCTCAGGTCCGCGGTTGATCGGAATCCGAATGCCGCTCGTCGCATCTCGCTGCGGGCACACGCCCGCCACGGTCATGCCGACGAGCTTATTGACCATAATCAAAGCCGCCTGTGCGTTACGAACAGGCGGCTTTTTTTACCGAAATCATGCAACGAACCTCCCGAACGCTCTTTCTGACCACGCTGCTTTTCGCAGCCGGTGCCGCGCTGTTCTTTACCAGGGCGGCGGTGATTCCGTACAAGGTCGCTTATCCGGTCCTGCTGCTGTCGCTGTCGCTCTTTTACCTCCGGCTGAAACCGCTGATTCCGGTCGGCGCGGCGCTTCTGTTGTCGGCCGTCGGCGATGCGGCGGGCGCCAAGGGGCTGTTCATCCCCCAGATGCTGTTTTTCGCTTTGGCGCACGGAGCCTACATGTGCTACTTCTTGCCGCAGGCGCAACTTGCGCCCCGGCCTTTTGTCTGGCCGGTGCTGACGGCCCTGCTGCTGTTTCTGTTCGTCTGCATCGTTCCCCGCGCCGCCGATCCGGCCGAACGCGCGGGCGTCGCTGTCTACGGACTCGTTATCGCGGGCATGCTGTACAGCGCGCTTCAGTACCGCGGTGCGTATGCCGCATGGTTTCGCCTTGCGGCCCTGCTCTTCGTCTTTTCCGACGCCGTGATCGCCTGGGGACGCTTCGTCGCGCCCGTTCCCTGCCGGACCTATGTCGTGATGATTACCTATTATGCCGCGCAATACCTCTTCTACCTCTTTGCCGTCAGGGCGGCTTATGCGCAGAACTCCGGCTCCGGAAACCCTCCCAGCTGACGTTCTGGCCATCTGTTGCGGCAAAACGCACCGC
>CAKVKI010000378.1 GCA_934754975.1 uncultured Alistipes sp.
GTCGTACTCGTTGGGAATGGCGATTTTCGAAGCTTCGTAGCTGATCGAGTCGATGCGGTGGTAGATGGCCGCGCGTTCGGCTTCGTCGGTGGTCTTGCGGTAAACTTCGAAGAGATTTTCGATCTCATCGAGCATCGGTTTCTCCGCGGCGTAGTCCGAAGTGCCGAACTGCTGCGTACCCTTGAACATCAGGTGTTCGAAGTAGTGCGCCAGACCCGTGGTCTCCGCGGGGTCGTTCTTGCCACCGACCTTCACGGCGATATAGGTCTGGATGCGGGGCGCCTCCTTGTTTACGCTCATATAGACTTTCAGTCCGTTGTCGAGCGTGTAGATGCGGGTGTTCAACGGATCGCCCGCCACCGTTTGGTACTTGTACTTGGAACAAGCCGCGGACAGCATCGCTGCGATGACTACCGCAAAGAGTAGAAACTTTCTCATTATCAATAGGGGTTAGAAAAGAGTTGCAAACCAGTCCCGGACGACGGGGTAGGTGTCGGCCGTCACATGGACGAACATGCCGATCGCCGCCGCGAGTTTGATGCCCGTGCCGACGACGAACGAGAGGAACGAGCCTATACCGACCAGAAACGCCTTGCCCGCATCGCGGCGGTCGTTGAGCAGTTCGCCGAGTACGGCGCCGAAGAAGGGACCCAGAATGATGCCGACGGGCGGAAAGAAGAAAAATCCGGCGAATACGCCGACCGTGGCGCCGATGGCGCCCGAGCGGGAGCCTCCGAAACGGCGGGTCATCCACGCCGGCAGGAAATAGTCTGCGACGCTGACCGCCACGGTAATGGCCAGCCACAGCCAGATGGCCGCCGGCGACATGCTCGAATAGGAGGTGAAGTAGGCGCAGAGAAGTCCTGCGTAACTGAGTACTACGCCGGGCAGGGCGGGGACGATACAGCCGATGATACCGACGATCGAGAGCAGAAATGCTGCGACGGAGAGTGCTATGTCCATAATTTTGTGGAAGATGACTCTTACAAAGATAGACCGGGGAGTCCGAAAATGCAAATAAATGGGACGTTATTTTGTTTTTCCGTCTGTCCGGTTTGCTTCCGGGTGTTAGGCGCCGGACTTGTTTTACTCGTTTTCATTTGTAAATCCGGTAAAATTGGATTTACTTTGCGCGCACATTGCGTATTAACTTATCTATTCCTATTATTCCTACCATGAAATTTACCCGGATTTTCCTGCCTTTCTGTTGTGCTGCGCTTGCCGCATCGTGCGTCGATAAAGTCAGGACAGACATCAACCGCGGCGTCGATATCGCTGCGCTGGAGCCGATGGCCGAATATGAGGTTCCCGTCAAAGAGGGCTTCACGACCGTCGTCTCGCTCGGCGGTGAACAGTTGGCCGTAACGCGCACCCCGCTGACGATCTCCGTTCCTGCCTGTGCCGTGAAAGGAACGCGCGCCGGACAGCTCGACGTCAGCTATTCCGACGAAGACATCTTCGGCGAATTCGGCTATGCCGCTTATTGGCATTACCTCGCTTTCGAAGATACCCTCCATGGCGACGGCGACTATAACGACGTGGTACTCCACTGCCGCGTGAAATCCGATGTTCCGTGGAATTACACGGGCAGCGAATTGTGCAAACACGTCGTTTCGGTCCAGCCCGTAGCCTTGGGCGGCAGCGCTAAGGTCGGATTCGGATTTCTCTACCGCGACGATACGGGTGCGGTCCGCGAGCATATCGTCACCGACGACGTCCGCCGCGACCTGTTCAACGCTAACCCTGAATTTCCGATCAACACCGATCTCGCCAAACCGGTGAAAAAGGTCTCCAATATATTGGCCCCCGTGTTCGAATGTTCGACACGGCAGTCCAAGTTCCTGGTAGCGTGGTTTATCCAGAACGGCGCGGACCGGCTCTATGCCGCCACGACCAATTTCGATGCGGACCGTAATTTCAACATGATCAATGCCGAAGGCATGCCTTACGGCATCGCGCTGACGACCAAATGGTGCTATCCGGTCGAGAAATGCAATATCCGCAAGGCATACCCCAATTTCGACGAATGGCTCCGCGCGGGCAATGAGTCCCTCCTGCTTGCTAAGCGGGTCGTGGCCAATACTTTCACCCCGGCGATCGTCAAGAACGGCGCCGACGGCGATTTGTGGGATTATGAGAAGTAAAGAACGGAAACAAAAAGAGCGGACCGCAAGGTCCGCTCTTTTTGTTTCTGCATGCTCCGGTCTTATTTCACAAGCCGGTTCGTCGCCGTGTCGGGGAATACGATCCACGGCTTGAACTGTTTGGCGTCTTCGAAATCCATCAAGGCATAGGACGCGATGATGATGACGTCGCCGACCTGTACCTTCCGGGCCGCGGCGCCGTTGAGACAGATGCAGCCGCTTCCGCGTTCGCCTTTGATGACATAGGTTTCGAAACGCTCTCCGTTGTCGATGTCCATGATCTGGACCTTTTCGCCCTCGATGATGTTGGCCGCTTCCAAAAGCGCCTCGTCGATGGTAATGCTTCCCACGTAATGCAGGTCAGCCTGTGTGACCGTTACGCGGTGGATCTTCGATTTGATGACTTCAATCTGGAATTTCATTATCGGATACGGATATTGTCGATTAAACGAATG
>CAKVKI010000379.1 GCA_934754975.1 uncultured Alistipes sp.
ATATTGAGGTGTCCGACCTCCGAATTGCCCATCTGTCCTTCGGGCAGGCCGACGTTTTCGCCGTCGGTGCGCAGCTGGGCGTGGGGATATTTCTCCGTCATGGCCGAGATATATTCGGGATGCACGGTCGAAATCACATCGGCCTTGTCGTGACGGCCGTTGCCCCAGCCATCGAGGATCATCAATAATACCTTGTTATTCATAATCATTTGTTTTTAGTAATAATCTCATTCTTTCCGCTCCGGCCGATGCCGTCGCGCTGTTCCGCCGCACTCCGCACTCCGCACTCCGATCCCGCTTCCGGCAAACATCCGCCGCAGCGCAGCCGGGTATCGCCGCCGGAATCGGACGGTCTAATGCAGCTGCGCCATTATCAGCTCCACGGCCTTGTCGATGGCCGCCTGCAGCCCGTCGGGATTCTTGCCGCCGGCCGTGGCGAAGAATGCCTGGCCGCCGCCGCCGCCCTGCATCAGTTTCGCGGCTTCGCGCACCACGGCTCCGGCATTTACGCCCTGCGCCGTGATCTCTTCGCCGAGCATCACCGTCAGCATCGGTTTGCCGTCGTTGACCGACCCCTGCACGAGTACCAGTTTCGGCGCACGCGCACGCAGGCAATAGGCCAGATCCTTGACGAATTCGGGCGTACGGTCGGTCTGCGTAGCGATCAGCTGCACGCCGCGGCGTTCAGGCGTCGAAGCGATAATCTTCTCGGCCCACTGCGAAACCTGTTCGCGGCGCATGGCCTCGACCTCCTTCGACAGCGCTTCGTTGCTTTCGAACATCTTCTTGACGGCCTGCAGCACCTGCGGGTTATGCAGATATTCGCTGATGTCGCGCATCGTGTCCTCGGCGGCATAGATAATCTGCTCGGCGCGCTCGCCCGTAACGGCTTCGATACGGCGCACACCGGCCGAAATGGCGCTTTCGTTCATAATCTTGAAGAACCCGATATTGCCCGTCGCGGAGGTATGCGTTCCGCCGCACAGCTCGACCGACGAGCCGAAGCGGACCATGCGGACCCGATCGCCGTACTTCTCGCCGAAGAGCATCATCGCGCCGCACTTTTCGGCCTCCTCCTTGGTGGCTTCGCGGTTCTCTTCGAGCGGATAGTTGGCCCGCACGGCGCGGTTTACGAGTATCTCGACCTCGCGCAGCTCCTGCGGAGTCATTTTCTGGAAATGCGAAAAGTCGAAACGCAGGACTTCGGGCGTCACCATCGAGCCTTTCTGCTCGACATGCTGTCCGAGGACCTTGCGCAGCGCCTCGTGCATGAGGTGCGTGGCCGTATGGTTGTTGGCCGCGGCCTGACGCTTCGCGGGGTCCACGACGGCCGTGAACCCGGCCGCGGGATTCTCGGGCAGCTCCTTGACGATATGGATAATCAGCCCGTTTTCCTTTTCGGTGGCAACGACCGCGATGCGCTCGTCGGCGTTTTCGATATAGCCGATGTCGCCGATCTGACCGCCCGAATTGCCGTAGAACGGCGTGCGGTCGAAGACCAGCTGGTAGGAGGTCTTGCCTTTGGAAGTCACGCGGCGGTAACGGGCGATTTTGACCTGCTCGGTCAATGTGTCGTAACCCGTGAAGAGGCTCTCCTTGATGGGGAACAGCTCCACCCAATCGTCGGTATCGACGGCCGCGGCGTTGCGCGAACGTTCCTTCTGCGCCTGCAGTTCGGTCTCGAAGGCCGCGAGGTCCACGCCAACGCCCTGTTCGCGGGCGATCAGCTCCGTCAGGTCGATCGGGAAGCCGAACGTATCGTACAGTTCGAAGGCATCCCGGCCCGAAATCAGCTCCCGGCCCTCGGTCCGTGTCTTTTCGATCACGCCGTCCAGCAGGTTGATGCCCGTAGCCAGCGTACGCAGGAACGAAGCTTCCTCCTCCTCGATCACCTTTTCGATCAGCGCCTGCTGGGCCTTCAGTTCGGGGAACTGGCCCCCCATCTGCTCCACCAGTCCGGGAACCAGTTTGCAGATCGTCGGCTCCGTAAAGCCGAGGTAGGTATAGCCGTAACGCACGGCGCGGCGCAGGATACGGCGGATAACATAACCGGCCTTGACGTTCGACGGCAGCTGGCCGTCGGCGATCGAGAACGCGATGGCGCGCAGGTGGTCGGCGATAACGCGCATCGCCACGTCGCACTTGGCGTCGGCGCCGTACGCCTTGCCCGACAACTGCGAAATACGCTGGATCGTAGGCTGGAAAACGTCGGTGTCGTAATTGGATTTCTTGCCCTGCAGGATCATGCACAGACGTTCGAAGCCCATACCCGTATCGACGTTGCGGGCCGGCAGCGGCTCCAGCGAGCCGTTGGCCTTGCGGTTGAACTGCATGAAGACGAGGTTCCATATCTCGATCACCTGCGGATGGCCCGCATTGACCATCTCACGGCCCGGCTTGGCGGCTATCTCCGCCTCGTCGCGCAGGTCGAAATGAAGCTCCGAGCAGGGACCGCAGGGACCCGTCTCGCCCATCTCCCAGAAATTATCGTGCTTGTTGCCGCGGATGATGTGATCCTCGGGCAGGAATTGCTTCCAGTAGTCGTAAGCCTCCTGATCGAAAGGCACGCCGTCCTCCTCCGAGC
>CAKVKI010000380.1 GCA_934754975.1 uncultured Alistipes sp.
GCCGCAATATCGCCATGCTGACCATCGCTCCGACGGGCACCACGTCGCTCATGTCGCAGACCACGTCGGGCATCGAGCCGGTGTTCCGCACGGTCTACAAACGCCGCCGCAAGATCAACCCGTCGGACCACGACACGCATGTCGATTACGAGGACGAAACGGGCGAAAAATTCCAGGAATACAACGTCTACCACCACAATTTCGTCAAGTGGCTGGACGCGAACGGATACGATACCTCGAAGCTGGCGGCCATTTCGGACGCTGAGCTGGACAAGTGGGTGGCGGCGTCGCCCTACCACGGAGCTACGGCCAACGACATCGACTGGGTGGCCAAAGTCAAGATGCAGGGCGCGATCCAGAAGTGGGTGGACCATTCGATCTCGGTGACGGTCAATCTGCCGAATAATGTCTCCGAAGCGCTCGTGGCCGACGTCTACCGCACGGCCTGGGAGTGTGGCTGCAAGGGCGTTACGGTTTACCGTGACGGCTGCCGCGACGGTGTGCTGCTCGACAAAGGCTCCAAAAACAAGAAGAAGTGCGAGGAGCATCCCGGCGAAGTGCCCAAACGTCCCAAGTCGATTCCGGCCGACATCGTGCGGTTCAAGAACGGCACCGAGGACTGGATCGCTTTCGTGGGCCTGCAGGACGGACGTCCTTACGAGGTCTTTACCGGTAAGATCGAGGAGGACGCCATGTATATCCCCCGCAAGATCGACAAGGGCTTCATCATCAAGGTCCGCGAGGACGACGGCACCAAGCGTTACGACTTCCAGTATACCGACCGTTACGGCTATACGAACACCATCGGCGGTATTTCGCGTCTGTTCGATGAAGAGTTCTGGAACTATGCCAAGCTGATTTCGGGCGTACTGCGCCACGGCATGCCGATCGAAAAGACGGTGTCGCTGATCGAGTCGCTCCATCTGGACAGCGAGTCGATCAACACCTGGAAGACGGGCGTCTGCCGTGCGCTGAAACAATATATCGTCGACGGCACCAAATCCAAGGGCAAATGCCCGAGTTGCGGACAGGAGAACATGGCCTATCAGAACGGCTGCCTGACCTGCATGGCGTGCGGTTATTCGAAATGCGGCTGATCTGAAAAGATCTGATCCTGAGACTAAAAGGCCGGAAACATACGTTTCCGGCCTTTTTTAGTTGCTTTCGGCTCTGTTTTTGTGTTTCGGGCTGTTAATGAACGGATTTCGGGAAATAATTTATAATTTTACAAGTGGGAATAAACATGTTAGCTATGAAAAAACTTATTCTGATTCTTGCGGTCGTGGCATTTGCGACGACGGCTTGGGCGCAGGAGACGCCCAAAAAACCGAGCTTTGCCGGTTTCGTGTCCAACGGATTCTGGGACAACTGGGAACTGTCGCTGGGCGGCGGTATCGGTACGGCCCTGACGAACGGTTCCAATTCGGGCGCCGTGGGCAAACGTCTGGGATTCGAAGGGAATATTTCGGCCTTGAAATGGGTGCATCCGGTAGTCGGTATGCGTTTGCAGTTCCAGGGAGGTAAATTCGCCAATTTCGATGCGGATCTGGGCAAACTCAAGTGGCCGTACCTCTTCGTACATACCGATTTTATGATTAACTTCTCGAACTGGGCGGGCGGCTACCGCGAAGACCGCGCCTATTACGCCGTGCCGTTCATGGGCTTCGGCTACCTGGCTTCGAACTTTACGGATTCGAGCCATGAGAAGAATCTCGACGGCACGCACCAGGCTTTCGCATTTACATATGGTATCCTGAATAAATTCCGGCTCTCCCCGTCGTTCGACTTCAACATCGAACTGAAGGGGATGATGTCGCCTTCGCGCGTATGCCCTGCGCAGACCAACGGCTCCTACCTGTTCGGCTTCAGCGCTACGGCGGGCTTCACGTACCGCTTTAACAAGCGCGGCTGGCAGCGCGGCGTGGCAGGCTACACGGCCGCCGACATCCAGGCGTTCCAGGACGCTGTTGCCGCAAGCATGGCTGCCGTCGAAGCCGCTGAACTCGAGAACGCCCAGCTGGCCCAGCAGCTCGCCGCCGCGCAGGCGCAGGCTGCCGCCGCCCAGAACGCCGCGGCCGATGCCGCCGCTGCAGCTGCCGTCGCAACGGCCGTCGCCGGCGACGAAGCGGTTCTGGCCGACACTTCGATCATCCTCTTTGATTACAGCATGTCGGTGCTGACGCCGCAGGAAAAGACGCGTCTGGAACTGATCGCCGAGCAGATCAAGAGCGGATCGGCAGATGCGGTCTACCAGATCGTGGGCCATGCGGACCAGCAGACGGGTACCGCTGCCGGCAACAAGCGCGTCGCCGAGCATCGCGCCAAGCGGGTTTATGACTTCCTCGTTTCGAAGGGCGTGAATCCCAAGCAGTTGAATTACGAGGGCAAAGGCAACGCCGCCGATCCCTTCAAGAAGGTTCAGGCCGCCAACCGCGCCGCGATCATTCAGTAATCCCGGCGGAGCGGAATGACCGGATCGCCCGGTCGGCCCGACCAGATAAAAAAGGATGCGCATAAAGCGCATCCTTTTTTATTGTGTGTGAGTCCCGCAGACCGGCGGGGGTATCTGCGGGAAGTATGCC
>CAKVKI010000381.1 GCA_934754975.1 uncultured Alistipes sp.
CGGCTGGGGTCTACCGAAGGCATCAAGGCCTTCGTGCGCAACAGCGACGCCATGGCCATCGTTTCGGTGATTTCGGTCGTGGACGAACTGCGCAGCGGCGTGCTGCGCATCATCGACCTCGAAGACCTTCCCCTGCGGCGCGACTTCGCGTTCGTACACATGGAAGCCGAGCCGTCGGCCCTTGCACGGCAGTTCATCGAGTTCGTCCGGGCGGATTGCTGACCGTTCGGTTTTGGCCGCCGTTCCGACAACTTGCTTTTATGCAGTATAACTTTATGTTATGGTGGATAATGATTTCTTGTTTTATATTCCGCTAAAAGATGCGACCTTTGTCGGCGGAACTAAGAAAAAGTTATAATTCCCACTTTAAAAATGCAAGGATATGTTGGAAAAAGGTAACAGGGCGAACACCCTGCATGGAATTCTTTTGATCGCCCTGTTCTCATTCGCAGCCTTCTACATCGCCGGTTTTCCCATCGTAAAAAGATTGTCGTTCAGCCCCTTGATCGTGGGCATCGTGCTGGGTATGCTCTATGCCAACAGCCTGCGCAACAAACTGCCCGAAACGTGGGTTCCCGGAATCAAATTCTGCACCAAGCAGCTGCTGCGCTGGGGTATCGTCCTGTATGGATTCCGGCTGACGCTGACCGAAGTTGCGGCGGTCGGCATCCCGGCTGTCGCCGTCGACCTGGTCATCGTGACGGGCACCATTTTCGGGGGAGTCCTGCTGGGCCGCCTGCTGAAGATAGACCGCGACACGGTGCTGATGACCTCGACGGGCAGCGCCATCTGCGGCGCGGCGGCCGTGCTGGGCGCCGAGCCGGTCGTGAAATGCGAAGGATACAAGACCGCCATCGCCGTCTCCACGGTCGTGATTTTCGGAACCCTCTCGATGTTCCTCTATCCGCTGATGTACCGGATGGGGCTGCTCGACGCACTGACGGACACGGGCGTGGCCGTCTACACGGGCAGTACGCTGCATGAAGTGGCCCATGTGGCCGGGGCCGGCAATGCGATGGACCCGACCGATGCGCTGGGAATCGCGGGGACGGCCACGATTACCAAGATGATCCGCGTGATGATGCTCGCGCCGGTGCTGGTCGTCATGGGCTTCGTGCTGGGCCGCCGGAAGAGTTCCGGAGCCCGAAAGGAGAAGAGCAAGATCACCGTGCCGTGGTTCGCCTTCGGATTTATCGGGATCATCTGCCTCAATTCGCTGCTGCAATACCTTTTCGGCGTGGAGAGCGTCCGCGAGATTCCGCTCAACGGAGCGATCGAATATGCCGATACCTTCCTGCTGACGATGGCCATGACGGCGCTGGGCGCCGAGACGAGTATCGACAAATTCCGGCAGGCCGGGGCGAAGCCGTTCGTCTTGGCGGGTCTGCTGTATGTCTGGCTGGTGGCAGGCGGTTATTTCGTCACTAAGTACCTGGTCGGAATTTTGTAAATACGGCTGCCGGAGCTGTGCGGATGCAGATTTCGCCGTATGCTTCCGGTCGGCCGGTATGGTTTGGGTGTGAGAACGGCAGACCTGCGAACCGATGCGGACGGATGAATCGCATCGGTCCGGGGCGTTCGCCGGTCTGCCCGGAGTCTCCGCTTTACGGTAATTTGGGCAGCGCAGGGGCTTCGTGTTCCGAATAGCTGAGTACCGTCTCCCGTACGAAGTCCGCGAAGCCGCGGGCTTCTTCGTATGTAAGGGGACCGGGATAACTCATCAGGATCAGCTGATGGGGCGTGAAAGGTTTGCGGAACGAAGGATGGATGTACTCGTAGGGGTTGGTGACGAACCCCAGCCGTTCGTAGAAGTGACGGCGGCGGATCGAGATGTCGTCCACCGGCGGGTCGATCTCCAGAATGACGCGGCCGACCTTCCGGCAGAAGGCCGTAAGCGCCTGCGAACCCATGTTCTGACCGCGCAGGGCGGGCGAAACGGCGAGATGCTCGGCATAGCGGTAACCCTCGGCGCCCCAATGGAACAGGATGCCGATGAACTCTTCACCGCGCCAGATGCCGTCGGCTTCGAACCGCGGGTCTTCGAACGCCCGGTCGTACCCTTGTGCATTCCAGCGTTCGCAGCGGGGGAATGACTGTTCGTAAAGCTCCCACGCTTCGGCCCAGCCTTTGTCCGAGCGGGATTTGAAAGGTATGAACTGCAGTTCCTGTGTCATTGTCGTCGTAATTTTGCGCAAGATAGTGCAAATTCCGCGCATTATCAACTTCAGAGGCTCTGTGCGGGCGTTTCCCTGCCGGGACAACAAAAGGGATGTCCGGAGAGGGCATCCCTTTCATCGCCGTACGGCGTGAACTTTTTATTTCCTTTATTCTTCCGTTTTTCCGCCGGTGACTTCGTCCGGAATACCGTTGCAGCGCACGAAGACCTGCACGTCCGAGCGGTCGTCCTTGGCTGTCCAGACCATCGAGGTCTCGGTGAAGTCGGTCACGATGTAGCGGTGCGCCCAATCGCCTGCGCTGTAGTCGTAGCTGCCGCGGATAACCGCGCCCAGTTCCGCGTCGTTGTCGATGACGAAGCGGCCCGTCAGCTTGCGGGGGCCGAAGC
>CAKVKI010000382.1 GCA_934754975.1 uncultured Alistipes sp.
GGATCATCTTCATGCATGAGCCGCTGACGCCCTCGGTCGAGAAACTGAAGGCCACCCATTCGCCCTCGTTGCGCGACGAGTTCCACCAGATGCCGTTGTAACGCACGGCCGGTGCGCTGATGCCCTTGGCATAGACCAGGTTGTTGTAGTCGAGCGTGCAGGAGATGCCCGCCACCGATGCCGAGGAGTTGATCTTGTTGCTCACCGACGAGAACATGCTGCCCTGGCCCTGATAGGGAACGATGCCGCCGTCCTCGTGCTGCTTGATGCCGGCGTTGGTAGTCATGCCGGGCCACGCCCAGCGTACGAGCGTCGAATAGTTGCGGGTGCTTTCCTCGCGCGAGAAGGCGATGTCGGCCTCTTCGACCGGACGTATCTGGTAGGTGCCTACGTCGCCCTTCACGCCGTAGCGCGGAAGGCGCGTGTGGACGATGATGCCGCTCATCGGACCGGAGCCGGCCGGAACGCCGTCGCCCTTGCGGCGCCAGCGCACCTGCGTATTGAGTACCATGTTGATCTTCTCGCCGCGGCTGTCGATCACGCCGCGTATGCCGCAGTCGAAGCGCGGATCAAGCACGCCCTGCGTGTTGAGGTCGGTCTTGTAGCAGTAGCCGTCGTGGACGTTGATGTAGGCTCCGCCGTTGAGCATGAATTCGCACTCCTTGAGCGTCACGTAAGTATAGATGTCCGCATCGGTCAGCTCCGAAATGTACTTCTCCTTTTTCGGGAGGTCGGCGGCCGTTCCGGCGTTCTGGCTCAGGACGTGTTCTTTGGTAAAGCCCGTGAGCGTGTAGCGTTCGGGGTTCGACTCCTTGACCAGTTTCAGCCCTTTGATCGAGAGCTGTACCGAGCTGTAGCGCGTCAGGATGTTGTCGGCCGGGAGTTTGGTGACGATGCGCAGACCCCACTGACCGTCGAGACTCTCGATGTAGGCGGTCTTTTCGTTGGTCGAGAAGTCGATCGAAGTGTTCGTCAGGTTGGGATTGGTCTCCATGTTGTAGTTGCCGGCGTCGCTGATGACCACGGCCGAGAGCATCTTCTCGCCCGTCAGTTCCAGCTGGCCTTCCGCTCCGGGGATCATGGCGCGCAGGTCGGCGATCGAGAGCTGCTTGACCTCCTGCGTCAGACGGAGCGTCGAGCTGCACTCCACGTCGGTATCCTTGTAGGTAATTTTCAGGCTGGCCGAACGGGGCTGGTCGCCCGGGTTTTCGGCCACGACGAACGATACGGCCGATTCGGTGAAGGTCACGTCCGTGATCCACTGCGTGCCTGCGGGATCGTACGTAATGCCGAAGGTGAAGTGCGCCGGATCGACGTCGAAGTTGGCCGTCAGCAGGGCGCTGCGGTTGTGCTGGTCGCCCGGCACGGATACGGTCGCGCCCTCGTCGTTGAAGACTACCGTCGCATCGTCGGTGGTCTGGACGACGGATGCTTCGGCCCGGGCGAGAATCTTGCCGTCGGCATCGGGAATTTCGAGCCGGATCGCCGCCCTGCGGTCGCTGCCGCCGTCGTTGCGGTCGATGCCGAAGACCAGCAGGACGTTCTCTTCGGCGTCTTTTTCGAGCCGGATGTCCGTCAGCCAGCCGGCTTCGGCGGGATTTTCCGCGTCGGTGACGTCGGTGGCGGTGATGGCGATGATTTCGAGCGCCTGGGTCATGTTGGTCGTCACGCCGATCTGACAGCGTTCGCGCGGCAGGCGCACGCACTCGAATTCGGTCTGGGCGAGCGTCAGCGTCGGTTCGGTGACAGCGCCGGCCTGCGTGAGGACGATCTCCTGCTGTTCGCCTTCGCCGCTGACGAGTATCCGGGCGCGGCGCGATACGCCGTTGTTGGCCCCGTACGTAAAGAGGAAGTCGCCGATGCCGCTGCCCGAGACTTCGCTCACTTCGCCCCATGCGCCTTCGGTCAGTTTGGCTTTCCAGCGTCCCGTGGAGTAGACCGTGACGCGTGTCGAACCGGCCGGGGAGGTCAGGTTCAGTCCGTTTTGGGTGACGGCCAGCGGCGCGTCCCATTTGAAATCCTTTTCGCAGCCCGGGCCGAGCAGTGCGGCGGTCAGCATGACGGCCAGCATGCGCAGCAGGGGGTATATTTTGTTTTTCGGTTTCATGGCGGTTGATTTAGAATCCGTATTTCTTGTATTCGTTGTTGTCCAGGGCGCCGCCCGAATAGATCACCTCCGTATCGGGGATGGGGTAGTATTCGTGGCAGGGCTGGATCGAGGTTTTGACCTTCGCATAGTCCGAAAGCGATGCCGTGCGTTCGTACCAGATGCCCCAGCGCACCATGTCGAACTTGCGCTGGAATTCGCCCAGCAGTTCGCGGCCGCGTTCGTTCTGGATCTCATTGAGCAGCAGCGGATAGGTGCGGAACTGCGTGTATTGGGCGATGCCCGCGCGGCGCTTGACCCTGTTGAGGTACTCCATGGCCTTGTCCTTGTCGAGCAGGGCGCAGTGGCACTCGGCGGCCATCAGTACGGCGTCGGCATAGCGGAAGACCTTGTAGTTGTTCGAGTCGTAGGCGGCTTGGAGGTTGGGGCACCAGAATTTGGGACCCATGAAC